>JBAYMP010000015.1:0-43520 GCA_041663505.1 Bacteroidales bacterium
AGGTGGTCCTCATCGCCAAGAATATCTGAAAGCACAGCAAATTTTTTAGTTTTGGAATCGGTAATCAAACCCATTGCAATACCCGAAACCGGTTTTTTAATCTTAACTCCTGCATCCATAAGGGCAAGGGTACCTGCACAAACTGTTGCCATAGAAGACGATCCGTTAGATTCAAGAATATCGGAAACTACTCGTACTGCATATGGATTTTCTTCTCCGGTAGGGACTACATATTTAAGAGCTCTCATAGCAAGATTTCCGTGTCCGATCTCTCTGCGGCCTGTTCCTCTATAGGGTTTTGCCTCTCCGGTTGAAAATGGCGGGAAGTTATAGTGAAGCACAAATTGTGAAGAGCCCTCTACCAATACTTCATCTATCTCCTTCATGTCCAATTTTGTACCCAATGTAACTGTTGTCAACGACTGAGTTTCTCCTCTTGTAAAGATAGCGGATCCGTGAGTTGCAGGTAGGTAATCCACTTCACACCATATTGGTCTTATCTCTTTTGTGTTTCTGCCGTCAAGACGAATGCCTTCGTTCAGAATCATATTACGCATAGCCTCTTTCTCTACAGCGTGGTAATATCTCTCTACTATGATTTTCTTTGCCACTGCATCTTCTTCTGTCATGGTAGAGATAAATTCTGCTTTAAGAGCGTCAAAAGCGTCACTTCTCTCATGTTTTGATGTACCTGATTTCGCTATTACATAACATTTGTCGTAGCAAAAATCATGAATAGCTGTGCAAAGTTCCTCATCCTTTACCTCATGGCAGTAAGCTCTCTTTTGTGTCTTGCCAACCTCTTCCATCAGCTCAATCTGCGCTTTGCATTGAGTTTTTATCTCTTCGTGTGCAAATTTGATTGCCTCAAGCATATCTTTTTCTCCAACCTCTTTCATCTCACCTTCAACCATCATGATATTGTCTATGGTTGCAGCGACCATAATATCAATGTCGGCACTCTCGAGTTCGGTAAATGAAGGGTTGATAACAAATTGACCATTGATCCTGGCAACTCTTACTTCAGATATCGGACCGTTAAATGGAATATCGCTGACAGCCAAGGCAGCTGAGGCTGCCAGTCCGGCAAGTGCATCCGGCATAATATCTTTTTCTGCCGAGATCAGATTTACTGTTACAAAAACTTCTGCGTGAAAATCGTCCGGGAAAAGTGGACGTAATGCCCGGTCAATCAAGCGAGACACCAAAATCTCTGAATCATTTGCACGACCCTCTCTCTTTAAAAATCCCCCTGGATATCTGCCTGCAGAGGCGTACTTTTCTTTGTACTCTACAGATAGTGGCATAAAGTCTACTTCTTCCTTTGCTTCCTTAGCACAGGTTACGGCCGCCAATAACATTGTCTTGCCCATTTTTACCACTACAGATCCGTCTGTCTGTTTTGCCAGTTTACCTGTTTCAATCTCGATAGTCCTGCCATCATTCAACTGGATGGTCTTTTTTACTACATTCATATAATTTCTATGCAACTCATCTCTCCCTACGAGAGTTTATTATTATTGATTATCCAGCTATACCTCCTGCCTTGAGTTGCTTTTCTGACAAGATTTATATATAAGTGCAAATGTAATTAGATTATTGGAAAGATAAATAACAAAAAGGGTGCCCTTAGACAAGGCACCCTTTCTTTTGCGCTTTATTTACGAAGGTTAAGAGCCTTCACTATATTTCTGTATCTCTCGATGTCTGTTGCCTTTAGGTAATCTAAAAGACGACGTCTCTTACCAACCAGTTTCAATAAAGATCGTTGGGTACTGTAATCTTTCTTGTTGTTTTTCAGGTGATCTGTAAGATGAGCGATACGGTAGGAAAATAAAGCTACCTGACTCTCGGGAGAGCCGGTATCTGCATTAGACTTTCCGTATTGTCCGAAAATCTCTTGCTTTTTCTCTGCTGCTAAATAAGTTGCCATTGTTCTAAGCAATTGATAATTAAAATTCTTCCCCCAAAATTGGGATGGCAAATATAGACAAATATTTCTACTCCACAACATTTTTCTTAATTTTGTCTCTCTATAATATCAATTTGTAATCAATATGATCAGATTCGAGCAGGCTCTTGAAATTGTACTTTCACAAAGTTTGGAAATTGGCAAAGAGTTGGTTCCTCTTTCAGAGGCAGCCGGAAGGGTACTCTCTTCTACGGTTTATGCAGACAGGGATATGCCTCCCTACAATAAATCGGCGGTAGACGGATACGCCTGCAGAGAAGAGGATCTAGTGAGAGGAGAGCTTAAAATCATTGAAAATATTGCAGCCGGGTATTATCCAAAATCGGTTATTACTACCGGTTGTTGCAGCAAGATTATGACCGGGGCAAAGCTTCCGGATGGAGCAGACACGGTGCTGATGGTAGAGGAGGTTATTGAAAATGGTGATCATGTGAGGTATTCAATAGCGAATGGGAAAAAACCAAAAAATAATATTTGTCTTAAAGGGGAAGATATTAAAAAGGACGAATTGGTATTGGAAAAAGGGGCATTCATTAAGCCTGAGCAGATTGCAATATTGGCTGCGATGGGAGTCTCTATGGTTCCGGTCTCTAAGCAGTTAAGAGTAGGGTTGATAAGTACAGGTGACGAAATTGTAGAGCCGGAGACAACCCCTAATGAAGTTCAGATCAGAAATTCCAACGGTTGGCAATTGAGAGCACAAATTATCAGGATTGGTTCCATTGTCTCTTATTACGGTATAGTTGGAGATAGCGAAGAATTATTGCAGAAAAAGATTGAGAAGGCACTTTCTCAAAATGATATCCTGATCTTGACAGGAGGTGTTTCTATGGGTGATTTCGATTTCGTACCCCTAATTCTACAAAACCTCAAACTTGAAATTCTATTTGATAAGATTGCTGTACAACCCGGGAAACCAAGCACTTTTGCGATAAAGCGGAACCATGTTGACCCTCATAAGGCCGACAAGGTAGTTTTTGCACTTCCCGGAAATCCCGTATCGTGCTATATACAATTCGAGCTACTCGTCAAGCCTTTTATTTTCAAATCTATGGGTGCACCGGATCCTACATTGTGGATTGAGATGGCATCTTCTGAGGGTTTCACGAGAAAACATACCGAAAGGAAGGCCCTGATACCCGTAAAAGTGGGACCGGACGGCAGGTTTTCAATTGTCAATTATAATGGTTCCGCTCATATTCTGGCACTGAATAATGCAAATGCCATAGCTGAGGTTCCCATCGGGGTCTCAACAACTAAGAGAGGGGATAAACTTCGATTATTCTTTCTTCATTAATGGAAAAAATTATAAGCCATCCGGTAATTGGAAATATTACCATAAAGAAAAAAGTTGGCAATAAGAATATCAGAATAACAGTTCATCCTATAAACGGAGTAAATGTCTCCATTCCTTGGTATGTCCGTTTTTCTACTGCCGAAAAATTTCTTTCTGAAAGGGAAGAGTGGATAATTTCAAACATCAATAAGCAAAAGGAGAAGAGGGAGAAAAGGAGAACTATCCTTGGCGAAGGCCGCCCCTTCTGTACAATAAAACGGGTAATAGAATTTGTAGAAAAAGAGAAAAGTGTTGCAGACAATAAGGTAAAGGTTGTCGTTTCGGCTGGTGTTGGCAGGATTGAGTATCCGTATGGTTCTTCCAGAGAGGATCTGGTTGAGGCTATTACAAAAATTCTTAGATACGATGCTAGGGAGTATCTGCCTGAGAGGACAAAAGAGATAGCCGAAAAGTTTGGATTCACTTATAACAGAGTATTCTTAAAGAACAATAAAACCAATTGGGGTAGCTGTTCCAGGCTTAACAACATCAACCTCAATATCCATCTTATGAGGTTACCGGCAGAGTTGGCAGATTATGTAATTCTGCATGAACTTTGCCATCTTAAGCACCGCAATCATGGCCTCGAATTTCATAAGTTGCTTGACAAACTTTGCGGGGGCAATGAAAAGCTCTACTCGAGGCAGCTCCGCTCACACCGTACAAATATTTAAATCACATGGGGACGTATTTCGTCTAGATCGTGCTAAATGCGCTGGTCACCCCACAGTGAATACCAGTATACTAATTTCCGCATTTGTTTTTTAGCGAAATAAACGCAAAGCGGGTAAATCTGGGGCACGCAGCGGTTAGTACGCTCCACACCACAAAAAAATCACACAATATGTGTCCCCATGTGACTAATCCTTACGAACAACGCATCTGCTCCTTTTAAAAGGTCTTGATTAACAGCCTTGTAAAAGGCTCTGACATTATTTTTGTCGGGATGATTGACTCTTGAATAAAGATCATTCCTCAGTTCAACAGCATCACTGATAATATCAATGGCATCCTCGCTCTTTTTGTTTGGATTTGTATAGATAAATGTCCAACAATCAGATACAACTTCGGTCAGTAAGAAATCAATATCTTTTTTAACTACTCTAAGATTTGCCATGTTTTATTAATATTTCATACAAAGGTATGAAAATTATTTTAACTATAGCTTAACAACACCAATACCGGGCAGATCTGAGAGAGTTACCTTTCCATCCACTATAAGCATACCCTTGAATACATCGTTTGCAATCAGAAGATTGCCGTCCAGATCTGCCCATTCTGTCTCGGGAGCTATCTGTGCAGCAGCCGATATCGCGCAGGAGGTTTCAGTCATACAACCTACCATAATCTTCATATGCAGAGATTTTGCCAAAGTAACCATATCGCGGGCCTCACGCATACCGGTGCACTTCATCAGTTTAATGTTTATGCCATTGTAAGCTCCTTTGAGTTTAGGTATATCCGTAAGTCTTTGACAAGCCTCATCGGCGATAATCGGAAGCGGACTATTTTCTGTGACCCATGCAGTCTCGTCCAACATCAATTTAGGCATAGGCTGCTCAATCATATTGACATTTTTTTCATTAAGCCAATTTATCATTTCAAGGGCATAATGTTTGTCTTTCCACCCTTGGTTGGCATCCACGCAAATGACAGTATCGGTAACCGACCGGATTGTGTTTATCATCATCTTGTCGGTTGCCTCATCTCTGCCAAGTTTTACTTTGATAACCTTGTAAGGAGAAGCTTCACGAGTTTTTTCTTTAACAACCTCTTCTGTATCCAGACCAACGGTAAACGATGTATTAGGAGTGGTAGATGGGTTAAATCCCCAGATTTTCCACCACGGCTGTCCTATAATTTTACCGACTAAGTCGTGAAGGGCAATATCCACAGCGGCTTTTGCTGCTGTATTGTTAATTGCTAATGCATCTACATAGGTCAGAATATCCTGGATTTCAAAAGGAGAATTAAAACGGGATAAATCTATTTTCTTTAGAAAATCAATTACAGAAGCCTGCGTTTCACCAAGATATGGAGGCATTGAAGCCTCTCCGTATCCAACATATCCGTCCCAGGCAATTTCCGTCAACACAATAGGTGTTGTTGTTCTGGATGAATTTGAAATGGTAAACACGTGTCTCAATTGAGCTTCAAATGGTCTGTATGTCAAAACCATAGTCTTGTTGCTTCCTTTTATCCCTTTTAAAGCCCTCTCCCCCCTTTGAGCAAAAAGTTCAAAAGGGTTAAGAATTGTTGCAGCAGCGGTGAGCAGACCGGCTGTTTTAAGAAATTCTCTTCTGTTGGTCATATTATTCATTTGTTTAGTATTATTCAGGGGAATACCATGGATGCTTTTTAATTGAGACAATATTCTTATCTACATCTACCTTGGATAGGATGCGCCGGGCACGCACCAGGCGGGTTGAGCCTTCGTAGTAGTTGGCAGCTTCCGGGATAAGAGAATTAATTCTCACGGAAGTCGCACAATGGATGAATTCACCATTTCCTATGAATAGGCCAACGTGTGTGATGCGCTCCTTCTTCTCTTTAGTGGCCTTTGATCCGAAAAACAGAAGATCTCCTGTTTTCAGACTGTCAAAGCCATTGCTTATATCTACACTGTCACCTGTATGACCTTGCTGGGAAGCATCTCTGGCCAAGATAATTCCATTAAGGAAGTAGGTTGTCTTGGTAAATCCGGAGCAATCCATAGCTTTAATGGAAGTACCGGCCCACATATAGGGGAATCCCAGAAACTGCTTAGCGGTTGCTATAATATTATCCGGAGTAGGTTGACGACTATCCAGCCATTTCCCAAAATCTTCGGCATTTGCCTTAGGCACAAAGGCGTTTTTTCCGTTTGGAAGGATAACCTTGTAATAGTTTCCGGAAACTCCGTCTGCACGGACTACATTGCCCATTACTCCATCCATAACTACACCTGCGGTTTCCGAAGCTCCGTCACGGAAAAGGGTGTAATAAGCTGTAATTATCAGTTTTTGAGCGGAACTCCACTCTTTAAATTCCTGTTTATTCATTGGCTGTATACCTCCTGAGCTAACCCAGGCAATATAACCTTCGGGAGTAATGGCACGAGTCCATCCACCTCTTTTTTCAAGAATTCTCAAAGGCATACCAAGGATGGTTTGAGTTGCAGATTCGCTTGCATAGTCGGGGCCATATCTGAAATTGATAACAGATAAGGCTGTGACTCCATATATTTTCTCTCCGAGTGCAGGGTCCGGAAGAATAACCATACTATCCAGCACTTCTATTCTCTTATTTGAAAGAGCTTTAAGAAGAGCCTCTTTGGCTTCCGGTTCTGTTGTTGAACCCCGTAAAATTATCTTCTTTGTATCATCTGATATATCCAACGTCGCTTCGTAAGTTTTAACTCTGCGATCCGGTGCGTATTCAGATTTAATCTCCTTGGAGATCATACCAAACTGCTCCTGAATCTCTTTGCTTTTTGGGCCAATATTGCAAGAGATCACCAGAAAAGTAGCCATAGTAACAAAAAGTACCTTTTTCATCGTATTTGGTTTTTAGATTGATCCTCAAGTTTATCTGAACCTGACAGCTTTACTTTCGTTATAAAGTCTGTCCAAAGCAGTGATATAAAATTTATATCCGGAACGTTCCGCAGCCTGCATAGAGAAATGATCCTCTCCGGTCAATGCTACAATTGCATCTCCTCTAGTGAAATCTACGGCTTCACCTTTTTTGAATTTATATATTGCATAGTAATAATTCTCTTTTGTCCATCTGAAATTGAGCATATCTCCGTTCTTGGTCATACGAGCATTCACCGGCGCTACAGGTGCAGTTGTATCAAACCCTCTCAACGAAGGGACGAGTGCAGGATTTTTGTAAAGAGATTTTAATACTGAATTAATTCCCAATTTATTATCCTTCATATTCTTTGCGTTGAAGTAACAAACACCTTGGTAAACATTCATGCCTCTTATTATTTCGGCCTGTTTACGTATCTCTTCCGCAGACCGCCATGCAGGAATTTTTGCCTTTTCTTCAAGCCTGTAAGTTCCAAGCCCTCCGTATACCGGAACTCCTGCTGAGTTATCTCTCCACCATTTTGCAAGAACGTTGAAATCTGCATTTTCATAACCAATATTGAAGTACAGTTGCGGAAGGATATAATCTACCCAACCCTTCTCCATCCAAAGAAGAATATCTGCGTGGAGGTGATCGTAGTTGGTGTAGCCATAACTCCTGGTATCTGACCCTCTGGGATCTTCCCTCAGATTTCTCCATACAGCATAAGGGCTGATTCCAAATTTTACATATGGCTTAACAGATTTGATTGTATCCCTGAGCATTTTTACGATAAGGTCTACATTCTCCCTTCTCCAGGCCATTTTATCTTCGAGTTTGTATCCCCTCGAATATTTGGCAAAGGAGCGCGCATCATTAAAATTGCTATCCGGGTAGAAGTAATCGTCAAAATGAATTCCATCGACATCATAACGAGTGACAATATCTTTTATCACCTTTGTTACAAACTCACGGGTTTCGGGACAGGCTGGATCGAAGTAGAGTTTTTTCCCGTATCTCACAAAGATTTCGGGATTTTTCCTATACATGTGGTTCGGAGCAACAAATTTGAGATTTGCAGTATCCTGGCTGACTCTGTAAGGGTTTAACCAGGCGTGCAGTTCCATTCCCCTTTTATGTGCCTCTTCTATGGCAAAAGCCAGTGGGTCGTATTCGGGGTTAGGAGCTTTTGTCTGATCTCCTGTTAGATAGATGGACCAAGGTTCGTATTCTGACATATAAAATGCATCTGCTGTTGGTCTTACCTGAAGAACCACAGCATTAAAGTTTAATTTCTTAAAGAGATCTATGTAGGCAATCAGCTCTTTCTGCTGCTCATGAGAACTTAATCCGGGTTTGGATGGCCAGTCAATATTGTTGACAGTTGCTATCCATACTGCCCGCCATTCGTGCTTGCCGTCGTATTGAGCCTTTGCCATATTGCTTGAAAGAAGAGAAGCAAGAATGACAAACAGTGTTGTTAATTTCCTGATCATTATTCAATTGGAATTTACGGAGAATTTATATAGACAAAGATACTATATTTGCAATAAAATTTCTATTATGATTGTAGATTCATTGCGAGGTTTCGAGAGATATCTTAACCTTCATTCCAAATTTGAAAAAGCATACACATATATGTTAAAGAACAAGCTCCACGAAATGGAGCCCGGAGAGTATTCCATTGTTGGCAAGGATATTTATTGCACCATTTGGGAAGGAGAAGGCAAAGGGTTTGAAATTCCGCCACTTGAAGTTCATGACACATATATAGATATTCACGTATTGCTGGAGGGTAGCGAGACAATAGGTATCCGCGACAGAAGCCGTTGCAACGGCAACAATATTCCTTACGACGAAACCAAAGATATTGCCTTTTTGGAAGAGGCACCCGAAAATTTTGTAAGTCTGGGTCCGGATAATATCGCAATTATTTTTCCTCACGATGCTCACGCCCCTCTTATTGGTGAGGGTAAAATCAAGAAGGCCGTAATAAAAATCAGAATGTAGTGGAAAAGAGGTACAACTCATATGTGGGATATTTTAAGGAGAGATATGGCAAAAGACTTCAAAAGATTGTAATCGATGCCGGTTTTACCTGCCCAAACCGTGACGGCAGTATTGCCACGGGAGGCTGTACCTATTGCGATAATGCAGCATTTCACCCCTCTTACAGCACTCCAGACAAGTCTATACTGCACCAGATTGAGGAGGGTATCGAATTTCACAGAAAGAGGTATCGGACAGCAACAGATTACCTGGCATATTTTCAACCATATTCCAACACATATGCCTCATTAGACCATCTAAAATCACTTTATGAGAAGGCTCTCTCACATCCTTCTGTCGCCGGTCTGGTTATCGGAACAAGACCAGACTGTGTGGACACCGAAAAGCTTGATTATCTGGCTGGACTCTCAAAGGAGACAATTGTGATTATAGAGTACGGAGTTGAATCCGTATATGATAAAACTCTTCTAAGGATTAACCGGGGCCATTCATATCAACAAGCGGTAGATGCAATTAACGAAACGGCTAAAAGAGGTATCAGCCAAGGTGCTCATTTTATTTTTGGACTACCCGGGGAGACAAGGGAAGAGATTATGGCAACCGCCGGGGAGATAAACAAACTCCCTCTTAATTCCGTAAAATTTCACCAATTGCAAATAGTTAAGGAAACTGCTATGGAACTGGAATTTCTTAAACAATCACAAGATTTTCTTCAATTTAAACTGAACGAGTATATAGACTTTTTCATAGATTTTCTGGAACTGCTCAAACCTGATATCTATATAGAGCGATTTGCAGGAGAGGTGCCGCCACGTTTTGTCAACAGCACCCCCTGGGGTAAAATCCGTAATGCGGAACTGCTTCGTTTGTTGGAAAAGCGGCTGATAGAAAGGAATACTTATCAGTCCAGGCTATTTAATCCAAGCCAGATAATTTAGTCTTCCAACATAGGTTTTGTAGAGATCTTCTCTCCCACCGCTTCTTGCATCCACTGCTGAGGAGTAAGGTTACCGATAGCATAAATTCTGAGAACTTCATCGGGCCACTTTTTATCTGCATAAAATTTCTCCAGCTGGTACTCGATAATATGTCCAAAAGGATAATTTGCAAGATAGAGCGGAGAATTTATCATATGAGAGTAGATTGCCAGAAGCGGAGAGTCCTTTTCTCCCAAAACAGGTGCATAATATTTGTTCCAGATATCCTTGGCAATTTCAATAACGGCCTCTTTCAGCTGGGTCGGTGTGGCTTCCTGGTTAGCGTACATCCACTTCCATACATTCATGTCTACTAAGGCAACACCCATAATTTCATAACATCCCCAGAATATGTCCAATTCTGTCATTTTTGTCTGGCCGGGGTTTTTGCGGTTGTAACCAAGTAGCAAAAGGTCACGTTTCTGGAATACAAATGCGTTAGCTTCAGTGAAAGCTGTATTGGGAACACCGTTCAGAATATAGAAATCTACATCTCTCATACTGATAGTCTGCTCTACATTGTGTCCCATTTCGTGTACAGCAATATTAAAACCTTTATAGTCCATACCTCCTTCTGAGAGTCTTGTACGTAAACGGGCAAAATCATCTCTGCTCTGAGCTCCCCATGCGTGTCCCGAACCTCTGGCAGCCTCAACAACAATTGCTTCACCTAATTTTTCCGCCTTTTTCCTTGGAAAACCAAGCTTCACAAGCATATCCGGTATATCTTTATCAAATGCCTCAGTTGTAGGATACAGCGATTTAGTTTTTTTGCTTAGCATATCTTCTGAAATTGAACTGCGCGGTTTAAATCCGTCATACCAAATATCGAAAGGCTCCAGGGGTCTGCCAAGTCTCTCTCTAATCAACTGAGCAACTTTTTTTACCTTGGGTGAACTTATATATTCAATGAACATTTTCTCGATATCCTCCTGTTTTATTTGCATACCCCCGTCAAAAGCTCTCTTGATGGCATCAGGATATGCTGATGAGTATTTATCCATCGCCTTTTGAGCTTTAAACTGCTCAAGTAGAACTTCATACCTTTTATCTCCCTCCTGTTTAACAACCTCCGGAACACCACCTTTTGTAATGGTGTTCGCATAAGGAGCCCAGTCATATTCCGGATTATTGATTACCTGCTCCGGTATTGTCTGTTCCACAATATGAAGCATTACCTTGTAAATCATTCGCTGTTTCTCAAGATTATCCGGACCCTTAGCATAGTTAGATTTTAGCTCGTCCCTTAAATTCCAGTGTGTAAGAAGTTTCATATTTTCAGGAAAGAGTTTTTTGCCTTTTTCATCAACTATATGACCCATCATAATATTGTACTCCGATATGTAACTTTCTGCCTTCATCTCTGCATCGGCAACAAGTTGTTTAACAGCGGAGGGAGCTTTTGGTGTAAATATGTCCCCCATTCTCGCGTATGCCCATTCGAGACGGCTCCACGAAGGTGCGTGCTCCTCCTTTTGCTCCAGTGTAAAAAATGGGAAGTTGAGTATTGTAATATAGGCTATTTTATTTGTGTACAAATCCTCTGTCAGATGGCTGGATGGTTCATAGGCTCCGAATATGTAGTCGATAGGTGAGAGAGTATCTCCATCTAAGTGAAGCGGTTTTTTTAGATTTACGTTCATTTTATTATAACCGCCCCAAATTGACTCAAAAGCTATGGACAACTTGTCAAAGAGTGCTCTTTTAGACTCATTAGTGGCAGCGAAATTTTCTAGACAAAAAGTGGTAAACTCGTCAGCATCTCCATCTTCTGCCCTCCATTGCTTTGCTGCCTGCTGCACGCCAATTTCCATCAGTTCAGGATCCGGAAATTCCGGAAATTTTTGTTTCAAGGAGTCTGTTGTGTTCATAATATCCTTCCCGGAAATTATTGACACATCTTTATTTTGTGCCGGATTTGTTTGGTTTTTGCAAGACATATTACTGAGAATAATCAGAAATGTTGTAAGTATAATTAAGTTTTTCATAGATTAATATTTGACCTCTAAATTAACCATTTTTTCATTACCTTTGCAGATTATAAAAAAGTCTTATGCAATCTTTAATTAACAGAATTATACAGGAGGGATTAACATTTGATGATGTTTTATTAATTCCGGCAAGATCAGAGGTACTTCCCCGTGATGTTAATGTCAGCACTAAGTTTTCTAAAAATATCTCCATTAGTTCACCAGTTGTCTCTGCAGCAATGGATACAGTAACAGAAGCAGCACTTGCAATTGAGATGGCGAGAGAAGGCGGAATCGGAGTAATTCATAAAAATATGCCTATTGAGTATCAGATGGAGCATGTCCGTAAAGTAAAGAGAGCAGAGAACGGAATGATATACGACCCTATTACAATTTTCAAGGATGCTTGTGTAGGCGATGCTCTCACCCTGATGCAGGAGAACAAGATAGGAGGTATTCCTGTCATAGATGAAAAGAAAAGGCTTATAGGAATCGTGACAAACAGGGACCTTCGTTTTATAGACAATCCTAAGACCTCTATTTGCGAAATAATGACAAAGGAGAACCTCATAACTACAGGCAAAGGCACAGATCTTCAACAGGCAAGTGCAATTCTTAAAAAATATAAAATCGAAAAGCTGCCGGTGATAGATGATGATGGCGTTCTTATAGGACTTCTTACATATAAAGATATTACCAAAATTAAAGATAACCCTCAGGCCAGCAAGGACTATAAAGGCAGACTTTTGGTAGCAGCCGCTGTGGGGGTTGGTGCCGACACACTTTTGAAGGTAGAGAAACTGGCATCTGTTGGGACAGATGCTGTGGTTGTGGATACTGCTCACGGACATTCAGTCTATGTTTTACAGGTAATTAAGAAGGTTAAGGATGCTTTCCCAAACTTGCAGGTTATTGCAGGTAATATTGCCACAGGAGAAGCCGCTAAAGCATTGGCAGAATGCGGAGTAGATGGAATAAAAGTGGGCATCGGGCCGGGTTCAATTTGTACAACCCGGGTTATTGCAGGTGTTGGAGTTCCGCAACTTACAGCAATTATGTTAGCCGCAGAGGCGCTAAAAGGAACAGGTATTCCTATAATTGCCGACGGGGGTATCCGTTACTCCGGAGACATTGTAAAGGCTCTTGCTGCAGGAGCAAGTACAATTATGGCAGGGTCTTTGTTTGCAGGTGTAGAGGAGTCACCTGGTGAGACAATAATCCTGAACGGAAGGAAGTTTAAATCTTATAGAGGAATGGGTTCTCTTGAAGCAATGCAACAGGGCTCAAAAGACAGATACTTCCAGGATATGGAGGAGGACATTAAAAAGCTGGTTCCCGAAGGGATTGTAGCACAGGTGCCTTACAAAGGGACCCTTAGTGAAGTTGTTTACCAGATGCTGGGTGGTTTGAGAGCAGGAATGGGTTATTGCGGTGCGCGTAATATTGAGGAGTTGCAGAAAGCCAAATTTGTAAGGGTTACGGCCGCAGGTGTTATTGAGAATCACCCCCACGATGTAACAATAACCAGAGAGGCACCAAATTACAGCAGATAATTTAAAATAATGAAAAGGCTCTTAATCTTAGGTTTGATACCGCTTATTTTTTCCTGCAGGTATCTGAACTTTACTTCCGATGATGCAGTTGTTGCTAAGGTCGGAGATAAGGTTCTTTATGAATCAGAGGTTAAGGATTTAATCCCCCAGGAAACAACTCCTGAAGACAGCATCAATATGCTGGAGCAGTACGTCAACTCCTGGGCGTTGAAGTATCTCCTTCTTGATAAAGCTGAAAACGAACTTTCAAAAAGTGAAAAAGATATGGAGCAAGAGCTGGAAGATTACAGGACCTCCCTTTTGGTCTACAATTATGAGAAGATCTATCTGGAGGAGAGACTTGATACTGTTATTACGGATGACGAATGCAGGGAATATTATCAGAAATACTCCTCTAACTTTACACTGAATAATTCGGTAGTGAAGGCAAGGGTAGTAAAAATATCCGAAAGATCTCCGAATCTCGAAACAGTCAGAAAGATGTACAAAGCCAACTCCATAGAGGAAATCGATGAATTCGAAAAGCTCTGCTATAACTCTGCAGACCGGTACAATAATTTCAATAACAATTGGGTAGATATTTCGGAAATTGCAAGGGAGATTCCTTATGATGTTCAGATGTGTGAGAGAGAGGCGTGGTCTAAATCCTTTATAGAAACAAAGGATAGCCTCTATTACTATTTTGTCTATTTCTTTGACAAAATATCACCCGAAGGTACTGCTCCTTTTGAATTTTACCAGACAAAAATCAAAGAGATAATACTTAGTAAACGAAAACAAGAATTGATAGCAAATCTCGAAAAAAATCTCATACAGGAAGCTCTTGAAAAAAATTTACTAAAAACCAACTTTAATAATAAAGACAAGTAATGAAACAAAGGTTTAAATCACATATCCTCACTATCATTTTGTTAGGATTTATTGCTATCCCCGTTTCAGCCCAGAAATATACCAATGGGCTGGTAGACAAGACAGTTGCTTTGGTTGGCAATGATATGATCCAGTTATCTACTCTGGAGTCTGAGGTCCAGATGATGTTGTTTCAAGGGGTAACTTCAGATAAAAACTTAAGGTGCGAAGTGCTCGAAAACCTCCTGGTCCAGAAGCTTTTCCTTACTCAGGCCCGTTTGGATAGCCTCAATGCAAATCTTGATGCAGTTGAAGGGAACCTCAACCAAAGGATACAGGAGGTGATGACTCAGCTTGGCGGAGAAAAAGCTACTGAAGAGTATTTTAAGAAACCTCTTTATAAAATCAAACAGGAGTGGAGAGAAACTCTCACCGAGCAGTCACTTGTTCAAACCATGCAGAGCAATATAGCTCAAAAGGCGCCAAACTTAACACCTGCCGACATAGAAAAGTATTATAAAAACACTCCTAAAGACAGCCTGCCGATTATCTCCACCCAATATCAGTATAGTCAGATTGTCTTGTACCCTAATAAAGAAGAGGCTGTTCTGGCCGTAAAAGAGAAACTTCTGGAATTCAGAGAGAGAGTTATTAAGGGAGAAAAATTCAGTACTCTTGCTACAATTTACTCCCAAGACCCAAATAGTGCGTCAAGAGGCGGTGAGTTACGAATGGCTTCAAAACAGTTATACGTACCTGCTTTCTCAGATGCTGCCATGTCGCTCAAAGTCGGTCAGGTTTCTCAGATTGTTGAGACTCCATACGGCTTTCACATCATTCAACTGATAGCAAAGGAGGGGGATATGTTCAATGCAAGACACATTCTTTTAAAACCAATCTATACCAGCAGCGACAGAGCAAAGGCATTCTCGGAACTGGACAGTTTGAAGAGATTAATAACATCCGACAGTATCACGTTCGACTTGGCTGCCAGAAGATATTCCCAGGATATCAAAACCCTTGTGAACGGCGGATTGGTGGCAGAAGAGAATTCCGGTTCCACATATTTCGACAAGGATATGTTAAATCCTACAGACTATAAAGTTATCGCGGAGCTTAAGGTTGGGGAAATTTCAGAGCCTTTTGAATCTGTAGACAATGGTGAAAAAGGTGGGAATACAATCTACAAGATAATAAAGTTGAACAAAATAATTCCGTCTCACGTTGCCACATTCAAGGATGATTTTTCCGTACTTCAGAATGGAGCTAAGAGTCTGGCGGCACAAAAGGCCATTGACGAATTCGTCACCAGGAAACAGGCAAGTACATTTATACGGATCGATCCACTTTTCTACAATTGTCCATTTAAGAGAGAGGGCTGGTTTAAATAATGTTGAGGGGTTTATCCATTCTTGTTTTAACTCTGTCTCCCCTCCTGTTATTCTCGCAAGTAACGCAAGAAAAACAGGAAGATAGACTCGTAAGGCTCATTGAAGCCAAGTCGGCAGAGAAGAAAACGATAGACGGAAAAGAATATAGAAAGGTTACTGGACCGGCTCAATTTCTTCATAATAATGCTCTCATAATATGCGACTCGGCAATATGGGATATGCAGTTGAATACTGTTGATGCTATCGGAAATGTAAAAATCATTCAAAATCAAACGATTCTGCTCAGTGACAATATTAAATATATTGCAGATCGGTCGGTGGCAGAGGTAAGAGGAAAGTTGGTAGAGCTTGTTGACAGAGATAGCAACAGGTTAAGGACCCGTTACCTCGACTACTTTACCAAAGACAGCCTGGCTATGTTTTACAACGGAGGCAGCATGGTCAATAAAAAGGGAAACACCATAGAGAGCCTCAACGGGTACTATTACGGTAAGTTGGAGAAGTTTCTGTTCCAGGTAAATGTTCAGATGGAAACCGATTCTGTTCTCCTTACGGCAGATTCTCTCGCCTATCTGGCCAATCAGGAGAAAGCAATTTTTCTGAGCAATACCTATGCATGGCAGAACGATGGATTTCTTTTCGCCCGCGGAGGATGGTACGACCGCAAAGCCGAGTTGTTTCACTTTACCAAAGATGCCTATATTAAGACAACGAACAATGAAATCTGGGCAGACACAATCAATTACAACAGGAATCAGGCTGAAGCCGAACTATTCAACAATATACAGATTCTGGATACAGCTCAGTCATCTATTATATTTGCAGATTATGGAAGGTTTAAACAAAAACCATTTAAAGTGCTGCTGACTAACAGGCCGAGCGTTGCATCCTACACAGTAGAGGATGGTATTGCCGATACTCTTTTTTTCGCTGCTGACACAATCAAATATTATACATTCCCCAGAAATGAGGTTGATTCCACAATAATAGCCCAATCTGAAAGCCGTTTTATTCAAAGTAAGAAAGATGCTATCGGAGAGATGTACCGAAAGGTTATTATTCCACAGAAGCCCACAAAAATTCCTCTTCAAAAGGGAGAAAAGGATTCTCTCAACAATAAGGACACACTTAAACAGACTATCGATACAACCAGCATAAAGTTTTTTTATGCGAATAAAAATATCAGGTTCTACAGAAGCAATCTGCAGGGTACTTGTGATTCCCTATTGTTTAATTCAATAGACTCTCTAATCAGATTGTTTAAAGACCCGGTGATATGGTCAGACAAAAATCAATTTACATCTGACAGTGCTCAGGTTGTCATTTCCAATAGAAAGTTGTCCAAAGCAGAGTTAAACTCTTCTGCTTTTGTAGTAATACAAGAGGATTCCACTCATTTTAATCAGATTAAAAGTGCAGATGTGGTTGCTTTTTTCAAATCGGAAAAACTAAGCAGATTCGATTCATTCGGAGGAGTTTCCATACTCTTCTTTTTTAAGGAAGACAGTGTGCTGACGACAATGAACGAAAAGGAGTGTAAAGCAATGAGTGCAACTTTTACAGAGGACAAAAAGTTGGAAAGAATAAGATATTTTGAGGCTGTTCGAAGCAATGCTTACCCGCTCTACAACCTTGAGAAGGAGAAGCAAAAGCTTAAAGGTTTCAGGTGGCTGGATAGTAAAAGGCCTAAAAGTCGTTTTGAAGTATCTGACAGATACATTAAACCCTCCCAGATCTCTTTTGCAGAAAGCGTAGAAAAACCAACCTTCATACAGACAACCATATATTTCCCCAACAAAAATAAAAAAGAACCAGTTAAAGAGATATAAGCAACTGTGAAAACATTGCCAACTCTACCAGATATTCAGTGGAAGACCGTGCATTTTCTTCCTTGCCTGCTCCCTTACATCTGCAATAACCTGTTCGTTATCTATATTTGACAACACTCTGTCTATCAGGTCTACAATAAATGGCATATCTTTCTCTACCAACCCCCTGGAGGTAACAGCAGGAGTACCTACCCTTATACCGGATGTCTGGAATGGTGAGCGTGAATCAAAAGGGACCATATTTTTGTTTACAGTAATATCTGCAGATACAAGTACCTTCTCGGCAACTTTACCTGTCAGATCCGGAAATTTACTTCTTAAGTCAATCAACATTAAATGATTATCTGTACCTCCGGAAATAATTTTATACCCTCTCTCTACAAAAGCAGTAGCCATTGCAACAGCATTATTTTTAACCTGAATCTGGTAAGTTTTGAACTCCGGTTGAAGTGCTTCAAAGAAAGAGACAGCTTTTGCTGCAATGCAATGCTCGAGTGGGCCTCCCTGAATACCGGGAAATACACTTGAATTCAGTACCGCAGACATTTTTTTAACTTCGCCCTTTGGAGTTTTAATTCCGAAAGGATTATCAAAGTCCTTACCCATCAATATTATACCTCCCCTTGGACCTCTGAGGGTTTTATGAGTTGTAGATGTTACAATATGAGCGTGTTTAACAGGATTCTCAAGAAGACCTGCTGCAATCAATCCGGCAGGATGAGCCATATCTACCATAAGGATGGCATCAATTTTATCTGCAATTGCTCTCATCCTTGCCCAATCCCACTCCCTTGAGTAAGCAGACGCTCCACCAACAATAAGTTTTGGTTTATATTCAAGTGCCTTGCGCTCCATATCGTCGTAGTCTACTCTTCCAGTATCTTTGTTAACCTGGTAAGCAATAGCATTATACAATATCCCGGAAATATTCACGGGAGAGCCATGGGTCAGGTGACCACCGTGTGCAAGGTCAAGTCCCATAAATGTATCGCCTGGTTTTAAGCAAGCCATAAAAACGGCCATATTAGCCTGAGCTCCAGAATGAGGTTGAACATTTGCATATTCAGCATCAAATAATTGGCAAAGGCGATCTATGGCCAATTGCTCTACCTGATCCACCACCTCACATCCACCATAGTATCTGGCTCCAGGATATCCCTCTGCATACTTATTGGTAAGAACAGAGCCCAGTGCTGTAAGTACTTGCGGGCTTACAAAGTTCTCAGATGCGATAAGTTCAATGCCATGAAGTTGACGGTTCTCCTCCTTCTTAATCAGTTCAGAAATTTGAAGATCTTGTTTCATTATGTAATATTTTAACTATAATATGCTTATAATAAAGTCTTCAAAGGTATGAATTTTTTTCTGTTAATAAGCTTTTTATTTGTTTTTGGGCGGGTACTCATGGAGGTATATCCGGTGCACTGGGAGGTATATTATCCCTCCATATGAGTAATTTTTACTTTTTTATCAGTTTATAATTGCCCGCTTCATCTTTGGTAAGACAATAATCATCTGCAAGTTCGAGCTCCCAACCTTCACCAGTTATTTTTTTATCGCCAATGTTTGTGGGGTTTGATATCGAAATCGCCTGCCAATTTGGACTTACCAATGCTCCACTTTCAACTGTTAGTACACCCCATTTATCTGTAATTCTGATGTTTGGATAAACAGTTCCCTTATTTTCCAATGGCATTATATTTCTTGGGTCAAACGAAAAGTTCATCTGTTCAAATTGAATTTTCAAATGAGGTTGTTCTATGAATTTAAACTTATATTCTGCAATAAGTTTTTTATTTGTCTCTTCTCTCGCTGTTTCTTCGGTTACAATCGTTTTACTATTATATTTTTCGGCTATATTAGTTGCTGATTTTTTCAAGTCTTTAGGCATTTCTATGTTAAAAGCATTGATAAAATAATCAACTAAGTTTGTTTTTACACCAATTTCTTTGTTCCAGTCTTTTTTAGATTCAAGAAGCAAAAATCCGTAAACAGGAATGGTTTGATAGGCAAATGAGCGGACAAATGTTGGATAGTTCATAAACATATCAATACTTTTTTCAAAGTTTTTTATTGCTTGCTCTTTGTTTCTACCGCTTATTATTTGCCCTGTATATTCAGCTATGCCTTCGTTTAATTCCAATATGTTTTCTGTTGTATCCGAGCCGCTGTAAAGGCTGTTTCGATATTTTCTGAAAACGAGAGCGTTGGTTAAATATTCCTCCATTTCTGCTTTTGACGACGATGTAACAGCTTTTTTTAGTGCTTCCAATTCTAAACGAAGATATATTCTGCCATCTTTTTGGTCAAGGTGATTATTATCTGCGTTTTTTATAGTAAAATCTAATGATGGTTGAGCCTTGTGAAATAATTCGTGAGCAAGCAGGTTAATCCTGGATTGTTTGTTGTGTGGTAGCGGAAGAATAATCATAGCCCAACTTTTTCCGTTCCAATCTATTGCTGTATTAGCAAAGTTAATTTCGATGGGAAGAATGCCAGTATAAATACTACCACGTTTCACAAGAACACCGCAACTGTCAGGTTCGTTAGCAAAAATTTCTCGCGTCTGTGGATTAACCAAAAGCATTGCCCCATACAAGTCTTTATCCCAAAGCTGGAAGTTTTTTTGTGTTACTTCCTTGATTTCGTTGAAATAAAAAGGGATACTGTCCTGTGAAATTTGAAGATTTTGTCCTGTAACTGTATATGCGGACAAAAGGAGTAAAATTGAAACTGATAGCTGTTTCATCGTTATTTTGATTTTTCACCATTCTTCAACGTAATCTCAATTACCCCGTTTTTGCCTTTGTCTCCGTATTGGTCGATACTGGCTTTATCTTTCAGTACAGATATGGATTCTATTGCCTCCGGGTTTATAGCATTAAATATTTCCAAGTTGGCCTCTTTCCCGTTAATGATTACCATAGGCCCGTTTTCCATATCTTTACTTACAATTACGCAGGTTTTCACACTGTCCCCCTGTTTTGCAGAGCTTCTTGTAATACTTACAATTCTAACCCCATCTTTCTTTTGACTGCCTGTAACTTCTCCTTTCTCCTTAGCAATCTTGCTTGTATCCTCAGGATCTATGGTAATTATAAAATGCTGCTGCATCTCTCTTGTTCCTTTCGTGTCTGTTTTATTGGCGTTTGAAATAACCTCTATCTTTGAGGTTACCTCTTCCGATGCAAATGCTACTATGGCAAATGCTGTCAAAGGGAGCACAAAAAGAACTTTAAGTGCCGCCGTCCTGGTCGATTTTTTCTTTGAAATCATGGTAATTCTGTTTTTTAGTTTACTGTGATTAAAGCTGTTGGCCATAGTGTAGAGCCTAACGCCAACAGCTTTTTTAATTAATAAAAGTTGATATTGTTTTGCATCGATGCCATTGTTGATGACCGCTTGGTCGGCCTGAAATTCGTGGATGTTCTGAAGCTCCTGCTTGAGCAGGTAGGCAGCGGGATTAAACCAGTGTAATATTTCAACCACCTCTGCAAGCAGAAGATCCAGCGAATGATATTTTGATATATGTGCTTTCTCATGAGTTATTATCTCCCTGCCGCTGTCATTATAATCGCTCTCCGAAATAACTATATATCTCATCCAGGAAAACGGCGCAATCTCCTTTTTATGAATTATCAAAACAATTTTGTTTTCAACCATGACCCTTTGCGCCTCTTTTGAACGGATAAGGGAGAGCATCTTTACGAAAGAGCAGACGGCATTAATAACTGATGCAGCCACACCAAGAATATAAATAATGAACAAGACAATCAACCAAATGTTCTGACCGCCGGCATTGTCTGCCGGCATACCTGTACTCTGCGCCATAGCAAGAATGGCATCTATATCAAGAGCCAATCCTGTATAAGGAGTCGCCTTATGAAGGGTTACATCTATAAACGGTATTATGAAAGAGACGATAAAAAGTGAGAGCAGTACAATTCTGTTGAATTTATGGAATGTCTCCCTGCAGAGCATCAGTTTGAAAAACAGATAAAATACCGCCAGACAGATGGAGGATTTTAGAATATATACAAACAGATCTCCCATGGCTATCTGACTTTAGATGATTTCTCCACCTTTTGAATAAGCCTCTTAAGCTCATCCAAAGAGATATGCTCCTCTTCTATCAATGACGAAACAACTCCAAGGTATGAGTTTTTGAAATACTTGCTCACAACATTGTTCAGTGCCCCGTTCTTATAGTCATCCTGCGAGATAACTGAAAAATACTGATATGTGTTGCCAAAAGACTTATGATCTATAAATCTCTTCTCTTCCAGACCTCTTACAATTGTGGAAAGAGTATTGAAGTGCGGCTTTGGATCTTTATAAAAATCAAGTAGTTCACGGACAAAAAGGGGCTCCTTTGCCCAGAAAAGATTCATCACCTCTTCCTCCTTTGCTGTCAGTTTTTGCATTGTTTCTGATATTTGTTACGCAAAGGTAACTATATTTTTTAGTTACGCAACTATTTTTTATAGTTATTCTCAGTGTGACTGAACATATAAAACAACAACAAGCGGAAATTGGTAGCAGCTATATACCAGCAAACTATCAATTTCCGCCTTTGATTTTTAACGTAGAGGGTCACATAATATGCGTCCCTGTGTGATATTATTCGAGAATTACAACACGATTAAGAACTGGTTTGTTGAATGGTTCGTTCTCGTCTCCCTTGGCAATAACTTCAAGTTGGTTAGGATTAACACCAAATTTATTAACAAGAGCGTCGTAAACGCGATTTGCACGATCCTTGCTTAACTTCATATTGATCTTCTTGTTGCCTGTTGCTTTATCTGCAGAACCCAGAATTTTGAACTTATTGCCGGACTTTTTGATTATATCTGCAAAGTTACCCAGGTTGATAAGGTCTTTTTCAGTTATTTTAGATACATTAATAGGGAAGAATATTGCCATAGGAGATGCAACATATTCTACCTTTGTAATAGTAGCAGGTTTTTTGTTCTTCTCTGCATTCAGATCATCTGCAAGCTTTTTAGCTTTTGCGTCTGTAGAAGCAATCTGTTTTTCCAGATCTGATATCTTAGATGTGTAAGGGGTATAGTCTGGAACAATTGGTTTTTCCGGACGGTCAAATGTACGTTTTGGGAATTTGTAAGAGAAACCGACTGTAGCAGTTGCCAATTCTTCGATACCCTCACCGACTTCATAACCGTCGAATCTGTCGTTAACAAGAAGAGCTCTTAACTCAAGGTTAATATCAAAAGATGGAGAGATACGTAATTTGTTAATAACACCTGTTGAGAATCCGACCTCTTTTACTACAGGATCTACATCATCTTTCCAGGATCTGGCATAACCAACTCCCATGAAAGGAATGAATTCCCAGAAGCGATCTGCTCTGTAACCTCCTATTGTATTGGATATATTCCAAAGGATATCACCATGCAGATTAAACATGCTAAATTGTTCCTCATAGAATCCTGATGAATTTAAAGGACTATCTATGTATCTACCTTGAGGATTTCTGACAGCGCCATTCACTTCAATACCTGCGAACTGAGCGCGAACTCCAAGGTTAGGGGTAATCCATTTCCCTAAAGCTACGTCAAATGCCGGAGCCAGACGATCACCTGTATCCATGTCACCATCATGTTCTCCAAAATAGATTTGAACACCTCCACCGACAGAAATGAACCAGTTGTCAAAAAACCCATTTGTGAGATATGGGCCATACTTACTATCGGTTTTGGTCTCTGACTGTTGTGCATATGTAACAACAGCTGTAAACAATAATACTAATGTTAGAATTTTCTTCATTTTTATAAGATTTTATAGTTTAACAATCTCGAGTTCGGTTTTAGTAAACAAACTTTTAGCAATAGTTCAAAGATCGATATTACAAAGTTAATATAAAAAAGTTGTTTTTCAAACAATATCAACTAAAAATAAACAAGGCTAATCCAAAGGATGGCCTTGTTTTATAAAGAATAAGACTTATTCTTCTCCTACAATCTCAATCTTAATGTTAGCCTTAATTTCGCGATGACATTTTATTACTGCATCGTAAATACCAACCTCTTTTATGTTAGCTTCACCTGTAATAGCAATGTTTCTGCGGTCAATTTCAAAGCCTTTGGCTAAAAGAGCGTCAGCTACCTGAATGTTGTTTACAGAACCGAAAATCTTGCCTGTAGAGCTTACTTTAGTTGCTAATGTAACCTGCATTCCTTCCAATTTAGCAGCAAGAGCCATTGCCTCTTCACGAATCTTTGCCTCTTTGTGAGCGCGTTGTCTCATATTCTCGGCATGCACTTTTTTTGCAGAGGTTGTTGCCATTGTAGCAAAGCCTTGAGGAATCAGGTAATTTGAGGCATAACCATTACGAACTGTAACGATATCATCCTTATGCCCTAAATTAGGAACGTCTTGTTTTAGTATAATTTCCATATCTCTCCTTAGCTTATTTCAATAAATCTGTTACATATGGTAATAAAGCAAGGTGTCTGGCACGTTTAACGGCCTGTGAAACCTTCTTTTGGAATTTCAGAGATGTTCCGGTAAGACGGCGGGGAAGAATTTTTCCCTGCTCGTTTAGGAATCTCTTAAGAAATTCTGCGTCTTTGTAGTCTACATACTTGATACCAGCCTTTTTAAAGCGGCAATATTTTTTCTTCTTAACCTCTACAGTTGGAGGATTTAGGTAACGAATTTCGTTGTTTGATTGACTTGCCATAATTTGACCTCCTTAGTTTTTATTTTCTGCTTTGTTGGCACGCTTCTTTTCTGCATAAGCAACAGAGTGTTTGTCCATAGCGAATGTCAGAAAACGGATAATGCGCTCATCACGACGATACTGAATTTCAAGTTTTGCAACAAAAGTAGGATCTGCCATAAACTCGATTAAATGATAAAAACCTGTGGTTTTCTTTTGGATGGGATAAGCCAGCTTTCTAAGGCCCCAGTCCTCCTCGTGAACGATTTCACCGCCATTTTCGGTAATGAAGTCACGATACTTTTTTACCGCTTCCTTTATCTGTATCTCAGATAAAACGGGAGTTGAAATGAAAACGGTTTCGTACTGTTTTAACATACTCGATTTAATTAAAATTTTATTTAAAAGGGCTGCAAAGGTATAAAATTTATCGATATTAGAAAATTTATTTTTTTACGGGAGCCGTTTTTAATATTTCAACAACATAGTTCCACCATTTCTCAACGGTTTTGATATTTACCCTTTCATCCGGCGAGTGAGGTGATTTGATTGTAGGGCCGCAAGAGATCATATCCCAGTTTGAGTACGTTCCGCCAAGGATACCGCACTCAAGACCTGCATGAATAGCCTTTACCGCAGGTTCTTTTCCGTATAATTTCTTGTAGACACTTTTCATTATGGTTAAGATTGCAGAGTCCATATTTGGTTTCCATCCCGGATAACCACCTGTCAGCTTAACCTCTGCGCCTGCTAATTCAAAAGCAGAGCTCAGAGTTGAAGCAAGCATCTCTTTTGCTGAGTCAACCGAACTTCTCATTAAGCATTTTACCTCGATTTTTCCGGCTCCGGATTTAACTATCGCAAGATTATTCGAAGTCTCTACAAGCCCTTCCATTGCATCACTCATTCTCTCAACACCGTTCGGACAAGCATAAATTGCGAGAACAGCTTTTAAGGCTGTAGAGGCGTCAATTGCCTTTGAAGGTGTTTTGCACTCCTCCAAAGTAATTTTAATGTTAGACTCCTGTGCTGCAAGTTCGTTAACAATCTCCTTGTAGTGTTTATTTACCAGCCTTCTGGCTATTTTCACCTTTTTTGCCGGAACAGCAATAGTTGCAAAAGCCTCTCTTGGGATTGCATTTCTCAGGCTGCCTCCTTCAAAAGATGCAATTTTGGCTTTGGCCTCCTTTATAAGCGGAAGTAATATTCTCACCAGGGTTTTGTTTGCGTTTCCGCGTCCCAAAACTATATCCATTCCGGAGTGACCTCCTTTCATACCGGTTATGTTTAATTTCATACCCACATACCCTGCTGGAACGGCCTCATTTTTATACCTGAATGTTGCTGTTGCATCCATACCGCCGGCACATCCAACATAAAGTTCTCCCTCATCCTCGGAATCCAGGTTTATCAGAATATCTCCACTTAATAATCCAGCTTTAAGACCTCTTGCTCCGGTCATTCCGGTCTCTTCATCAATTGTAATAAGTATCTCCACAGGTCCGTGAACCAGATCTTTAGCCTCGAGAACCGCCATGGCAACAGCTACTCCCATTCCGTTATCGGCTCCAAGAGTAGTTCCGGTTGCATAAACCCATTCGTCTACTATTCTTGGGATAATCGGGTCAGTCTCAAAATTATGAGGATTATCACTATTTTTCTGAGGTACCATATCTATATGAGCCTGTAAAATTATCCCCCTTCTGTTCTCCATTCCGGGAGTAGCGGGCTTTCGGATAATAATGTTACCCAATTCGTCCTTGATTGTCTCTAGTCCTAAGCCCTTTCCAAATTTTTCCAAAAAAAGGACAGCTTTTCCCTCTTTTTTAGAAGGACGGGGAATCTGTGTGAGGGAGTAGAAGTTTTTCCAAACCCTGGTAGGATTTAATTCTGTAATATTCATTGTTTTATTTATAAATTTTTAAAATTGTTGCCTTTCTATTTTGCTATTGCAACCTCAAGGGGAAATGATAATATGCTACCCAGTTGATATACCGGAGTCCTAGCCTGAAGCAGAAGATTTTGCCCATCCAAAACTCTGGCAATCATTATTGCAGGTCTGCGGTAGAGAACTCTTCCTTTAGTACTTGTCATATCCATATTGGGAGAATCTGAAATTTTTTCTTCCGGAGTGAGTTCCAATACTATTGGCCTTCCCGAAAGGTTATCAGGAGGAAGCAGTCCAAGGTTATCGGAAATTCTGAAAGCAATATATATCTGTTTGGAATTATCTGCAGAAGGTACAACTTCAAAACTCACTCTTTGTGTGTCAAAGGCACTCTTACCAATAAAAAGGCAGAGATATTCAGATTCAAGTCTGTTGATCTCATCTATTGCAGATTTAAGTGCCTCTCCGCTAAAAGTAGCATCTGTTTCCCCGGTAATGATATCTACTCTTTTTGCCCTGAGTTTAAAAATTAATGCTGCTGTCTCCTCTGCACGTTTTTCCAGGCTCTTTTCAACTATCTGATTCTGCTGAACAGCTACTCTTTCCAACCCTGAAGCACTTTGAACTGTTTTATAAAGTGTGCTCTTTTCGCTTGTAAGATTTGAAGTTGAAAGGGTTGAGACAAATGCAGCGTTATCCTGCATTGCAGGAAATCTCATCTTCTCATCTTTTCCCGCATAGGAGTCGGACCAGACAATCAGTCCCTGACTGATGAATTCAAGAAAATTTGCAGATGCATTTTTTGAAGAACCAATATTAAGAGCAATATTGGAAGAGTGATCTGCCTCTATAAAAGGAGCCATCTCAACAGAATTCAGTTTATAGAATTCCCCGCTCTCCTCCCTTGCCTGAATACCTAAGTATTTCTGGGCAAATTTAGCGTATGGCCCCGCAATAAAAGATTCGTGACCAGCTTCTGCAACAAACCTGATCGTTGTACTTGGCAACGAATACACAACCGCTCCCAGAGGAAGCTTGTCTCCTTGTTTTAGCATCTGCGATTCCGCCTTAACTGTGAAAAACACAAAAACTGAAAGCAGACCAGCTTTTAAAATTTTATTCATCTTTATTTATTTTTGAACGCATTACTATTTACATCTCTTTTCCACCTTTTATGTGACCACAGCCAATCAGATGGATTTGCCCTTATTCCGGCTTCCAGAAGAGCAGCAAATTTTGCTGAGATTTCTCCGTCTTCTGTCTTTGAAGGATCTCCAGTTATGGCCGTAAATCTAACCCTGTATTTTCCCCTGCTTACTCTGATGCTGTTCGCATAAACTACCGGAAGATCGTATTTCTTTGACAACTGTTCGGGACCATTTAGCAGAAACGTGGGCTGATTTAGAAAATTTACCGCAAATTTTGCACCAGGCAAAGGCGACTGGTCTGCAATCAAAACATAGAGCAGTTGCTCTTTTCTATGCCGGAACATATATCTTGCAATTTCTTTCGATTCGATATATTTCCCTTGTTGATTACGTTCTCTTATCCATTTAAGAAGCATGTCAGAAGATTTATTTCTCATACTCTTATAAACAATCCTTAAATCCGGCCGGGTAAAACCTGAAGGAGAAGTATCCAGTACAGAAAGATTCTCCCAGTTTGTCTGATGTCCAAGTACAATAATGGCAGACTTACCTTGGTCGTGAAAACTTCTTAATTCCTCCGGATTCTCCAGTTCAACTTTTGAATAATAGCTTTTTCTTGAAGCCGAAGCGGACCATAGCAGTTCTATAAAAATGTCGGAGAAGTTACGGTAAAACCTTTTTATAATTTTGCTTAACTCCCGGTATTTTAGATCAGGAAAAGATCTTGCTAAGTTAGTATTAACCACTTCAGACCTGTACCGTATAACCCTCCTGAGGAAAAAAGCAATAAAATCCGAAATACAATAAAGAACTTTGAGAGGCAACAGAGATACTATATAGATAGGTATAAGCAGTAAATAGAAACCAATTCTAGCCATTAGGTATTATACTTTTTAACAAAGTTATCTATTTTTTACTACTTTTGTTGGAATTAAGACAATTTTTAACTAAAAAAATATCAAAAACTATGTTCAAAGGACATCCGAAAGGACTTATCGTAGCATTTTTTACCAACATGGGGGAGCGATTTGGCTTCTACACAATGATGGCAATTCTTGTTCTCTTCCTTCAAGCCAAATTTGGTTTAACAGAAGGTCATGCTGGTATAATATACAGCATTTTTTATTTTTCAATCTATTTTTTGGCTGTTTTTGGAGGATATCTTGCCGACCGCGTTATAGGCCTAAATAACACCATTTCCATAGGTATTGTTACTATGACAGTTGGATATGTTGTACTAGCTGTTCCAGGTCTTAGCCTTACAGTTTCATGCATTGGCCTTTTCATCATCGCGCTGGGTAATGGATTATTCAAGGGAAATTTACAGGCACTTGTCGGAAATCTTTATGAAGATTCTAAATTTTCCAGTCTTAGGGATAGGGGATTCTCTTTGTTTTACATGGGTATAAATATAGGTGCCATTTTTGCCCCGACCATTGCAAAAGATATCCGCGACTGGTATATCGGAACTAAAGGATTCCTTTATGACGCTCAACTTCCAAAATTAGCTCATGATGTCATCAATGGCTCTGTTCCAAGCACAGATTTTTTAGCAAAAGCTTCTGCTGCTAACACAAACGGCGTTGCAATAACAGCCGATAACGCTTTAAGTTTTGCCCATGACTATATTAATTCTTTTTCTACAGGCTACAACTATGCTTTCGGTATCGCTGCAGTTGCCATGGTAATTTCTTTGATCATATATTCCGTATTCAAGAAAGACTTGAGGCCAGGTATGAATCTTGGTAAGAAAGACGCATCTGGGAAAGACGTTACCGTTAAAGATGACATGCCAAAATCAGTAGTAAGACAAAGACTTACAGCACTAGGCCTTGTTTTCATGGTAGTTATATTTTTCTGGATGTCTTTCCACCAAAATGGCCTCACACTCACATTCTACGCACGTGATTATGTTCAACTGTCCGGTATAGATAGGTTCACATATCTATTATTTGATATTTGGGGTCTTATTCCTGCGGCCTTGGCTGTTGGTGCATTATTTTATGCATTAGGAAAAAACAAAGCAACTCTAAACAGAGTTTTTGGTATTGCAGTGGCTTGTGCGTTCGGATATCTGGCTCTAACTCGCTTTATGTCTTACGATGCTAGCAATAAAATTACAGCTGAAATTTTCCAGGGCTTTAACCCAATGTTGGTTGTTATCCTTACTCCTATTGTCGTCGGTTTCTTCGGTTTCCTGAACCAAAAAGGCAAAGAACCTTCAACTCCTCGTAAGATTGGAATTGGTATGTTATTAGCTGCACTTGCATTTACTATCATGGCAATATTCTCAGTAGGGCAAGAACTTCCTGCTGGATTGAATGGCGCAGCAAATACAGATTTGTCAAGTCCTTATCTGTTAATTGGTACATACTTCACTTTGACTGTCGCAGAATTGTTCTTGAGTCCTATGGGAATATCTTTTGTATCCAAAGTAGCACCTCCTAAGTATAAAGGTCTTGCTCAAGGCGGGTGGTTATGTGCTACAGCTGTAGGGAATCTCCTTTTATCGATAGGTTCAACAATGTGGGGAATTTTTACTCAAGTTTGGCAAGTTTGGGCAATATTCGTTGTATGCTGTCTGATTTCCGCCTCAGTTATGTTTCTAATGATGAAACGAATCGAGCAAGCTGCATCAGCAAAGTAAATTCAAATTAATAATATTATGCGAGATATGATACCTTTCCTTAAAAACAGAAGTTACAGAAGATTCTTTCAAGAGACAGAAATAACTTTGGAAGAGCTTAAAAAAATGGTTGAGGCTGCGCGTCTCTCCCCCTCTTCGAGGAATGTCCAGCCTATAAAATTTTTCGTCAACAACAACCGGGAGGTAAACACTAAAATTTTTCCAAATTTGGGATGGGCCGGGTATCTCAAGGATTGGGACGGTCCCATGGAGGGCGAAAGGCCATCGGCCTATATCATTCTTCTGCACGATAAAAGCGTCTCTGCCACCTATTCATGTGACAATGGCATTTTCGCTCAAAGCATTCTTTTACAAGCGGTTGATCTTGGATTCGGTGGGTGTATGATTGGCACTTTTAAAAAGGAGCCCCTGACTAAATTACTCAGACTTCCGAATAATCTGGAAATAATTCTGGTAATAGCCCTTGGCAAACCAAAGGAGACTGTTATAGTTGAGGATATGAAAGATGGCGACGTCAAATACTGGCGGGACGAGAATCAAAACCACCACGTTCCAAAGCGTACCCTTGATGAACTTATTGTTTTACAGGCGCCTGACCCATCTCTTTAAGAATTTTCCTTCCCCCGTCATCGGATAGAAAGAACTCCAGAAAGGTTTCGGCAACTTTACGATTTGGTGCGTTGTTGAGGATAGTTACTCCATAAACCATTGCCTCTCCTTTCATTACCAACTTTTCTCCTGGCCTTAAGCCTCTTACTGTAGTCTTCACTTTTGCATAATGGGAATTGAGTTCCGGATTTCCAAGATTTATCTTGTCCGGAAGCTTCAGATATTTCAGATGGTGCTGCTTGGCAACCGACCTGTAAAGAAATATATAGTCCACCGATCTTGTATCCAGAAGTGCCAGCAGATCCACCTCTTTCGGCCTTATGAAACGATTATCCTTTGCCTGTATCTTTTCTGCAAGTCCCGGAATTATGATCCCCTTTTCAGCAAAATCTTTCTCAGCCAGTTTAAGTGTTAAAACCGTTCTGTAGCCACACGGATCGGCATCGGGATCTGCTCTCCCTATGATCACATCATCTCTTAGCAGTATCCCTGCCCAGTTATTTGTGTCAATCTCTTGAGAATATGCGGATTTTTCAGTAAACACTATAGCCATTTCGTTTGTAGCAAAAAGTGTGTTTTGGGATGCATATTGAGGTATCAGGAGTTTGTCTATGATCGAGTAGTCTGCAGAAGCCATAATATCGCAATCTCTCTTTAAATCTGTAATTTTTCTGGCTGCATCTATGCTTCCGGATGCCTCGGAAAGTATTTTAACACCAGGATGGAGCAACATGAAGGTATCTGCTATAACCTTGATTGGCATTGAAAGTGAACCTGCATGAAATATAATGAGGTCTCCGCTTAACTGCGAATCGGTCTGCCGGTTTTTCTTTCCCTCACACGAGTTAAGGATTAACATCGAAATAAACGATACAAGCAGTATCCTGCCCGTAAGTTTTCTATAATCAGCTCTTTTCATTTACAAAATCAATAGAGAGTTATTTTATTTACACCCTTGACCGATCTGTCGGCAAACATATCGCAACTGGCATAAAGAGAGAAGGTTTCGTACCCCTTATCCTTACCGGAGCCAAACATCAATAGAGGATCCTGCTGGTCATTCCTGTTAATCAGTTCCGAAAGTGAGAATGATGCGCGGTAACCGTCTACCCCCTCGATACAGACAAGCCCCTCTCTCAGGAATTTCTCACCATCAGGATAATATGGTTTCATTACCTCTCCCAGCGAAACACCTGAGAATGTTTTATATCCCTTGTACCCCATACCGTGACCATAATAAATAGATTCACAGGAGAGCACAGGAAGATTTTCCGGTAATTTCTGAAGTTTTGCATAAAGAGAATCAGGGCCCTTAAGCTCCAGTAAATCTGCATAGAATTTCTCCGGTTTTCTGTTAACAATAAAGTTCCCTTTTAAAGATTTTATTACAATTTTTACAGGATCCGATATATTTCTGACAGTTAATCTGTCCGTCCCCGCAACTATTTTAGAGGTCTTTGGCAAGGGCCACAGCTCTCCCGTTTTCCCCGGTATTACTCTTGTAACATTTTTCGCAATAATTATCTGATACATATTTGCGGAGTAAAAGATTTCACCCCAGCTGAATGTGGCAAATTCGCCATCTTTGTTATAGACCTCAACATAAAGATCTACAGGCGGATAGAAATCCTTCTTGCTCTTTTTGTCTATCTTTACAGAACTCAAAATATCACAAAGAGCATATCCGTCATACCTGAAGGCCCCTTCAAAATTTAGCGTATCTCCGCCCATACGTCCCTCTCTCACCGCCACCGAGTGCCAGGGAATATTCTTTAGCGAGATTATCACATCTTTCTCTACCTCTCCGGTAATCAGTATCTCTTTTGGAGTTTTCAATTCGTTCGCCTTCTCCTGATTAAAGTAGTTATTAGCCCCGGATTCCCAGAGTAGGGTGGAACCGGTAAAACCATCTATATGCAAAAATTTGCAACCCGAAATGATAAAAAAAAGCGCCGTTGTTACTAAGATTAATCTTGCCTTCATAGAATAAATTTTAACGAAGATAGTAAAAAAACTGTTACCTTTCGGTTGAATTTCAGATTAAAGAGTTTAAGAAATGGATATTGCGCCTCTTTCATTCCCAGATATTGAAAAGTCAAGACCCCTTGTATTGGCAGGACCCTGCAGTGCAGAGACCGAAGAACAGGTTTTGGAAACAGCTCGCAGATTAGTCGCCTGCGGAATTCGGATATTCCGAGCAGGAATATGGAAGCCAAGGACAAAACCAGGCAGTTTTGAAGGTGTTGGAAAAGATGGTTTAAAGTGGCTCAGAGAGGTAAAACAAGAGACAGGAATGTATACCTCTACAGAAGTCGCTAATGCCAGGCACGTAAATGAAGCTTTGAAAGCTGGTATAGATATTTTATGGCTTGGTGCCCGTACAACGGCAAATCCTTTTGTTGTGCAGGAGATTGCAGATGCTTTGCTGGGGGTGGAGATAAAGGTTCTGGTTAAGAACCCGGTGAATCCGGATATAGAACTTTGGATAGGAGCAATGGAGAGGTTGCAGATTAGTGGAATCAGACAGATAGCTGCAGTTCACAGAGGCTTCGGTTCATACGAAAAGGGGTTGTTCCGGAATTTACCTCAATGGCATATTCCTATTGAGCTCAAAAGAAGGTTACCCGGTTTGACATTGATATGCGATCCCAGTCATATAGGGGGGAGATCCGAATTAATACTTCCCATTTCGCAGCAAGCAATGGATTTGGGGTTTGATGGCTTAATGATTGAATCTCATTTTGAACCACATAACGCACTTAGCGACAAGGAACAGCAAATCACCCCCGAATTTTTAAAAAATTTGCTGAATTCTCTTGTTATCAGAGAGACTTCAGACTCTTCCGAGTCGCTGAACGAGTTGCGAAGGGAAATTGACGAGATTGACGAAAGATTGTTAGACCTCATCTCAATGAGGATGTCTGTTGCGCGGGAGATTGGCCGCTACAAAAAACAGAACAATATGCCGGTATTACAACCAAAGCGGTATGAGCATCTTGTAACGGAGAGGTTGTCTCAGGCACTGGGACTGGAGCTGGATGAGAAGTTTGTGGAGCTTATCCTTGAAGCTATTCACGAAGAGTCTGTAAGGCAGCAGATAGCGGTTTTTAACAAGGATTAGCCTCCGCTTACCAGATGAATTATCTTAAGATCGTCACCATCTTTAACGAGGGTTGTGCTGTACTCCTCTTTTTTTACCAACCGGTCATTCAGCCTTACGACCAGCATCTTAAATCTAAATGATTTCAGGTCCATTATTGCAAAGATTGTAAGTTCTTGTCCCTCAAATTCTTCTTGCCTGTTATTAAGAATAATTTTCATTTTCCAAAGCTCCTGTTTAAAAGCAATTCCAGCACTTTATCTGCCTGCATATTTGAGACAATATTAACCCGGGGAGCCAACGGGGGGGTCTCTACGGAAGCCTCACTCTGTTCATCTCCGCAAATATAGAGATTCCCAGACTTTACAATTTTAAGCAGCTCCACCCTGCCCCATCCCGCCATACCTGAGCCGGCTACAACCGGTTTTTCAGGGAGATTGGTGAGCATATAATTTATAAACATCTCCTTTTGTGAAGCTTTGTCAAATGCCTCCACCACCACATCACAAGTTGAGTAGAGAAGCCCTATGTTCCACGTTGTTACCCTTGTGTCGTGAACCTGAATGCATACATCCGGATTAATTTTTAACAAATTGTCTCTTAGGGCATAAACCTTTTTCTGTCCTATCTGGTCCGCAAAATAAAACTGTCTGTTGAGGTTAGGTTTGGAGACGACGTCATAATCTGCAATTATGAGCTTTCCCACGCCACTTCTCAACAGTGATACTGCGCAGTTGGAACCCAGTCCCCCCGCACCGGCAATTCCTACAACTTTTTGTGATAGTATTGCTTTTATTTGGCTAAAAGTTGGCATCATAGAGGTTGTTTTAGTTGCAATTTTTGTAAATTTACCAAATATTATTCAAATCTAAAAACACACCAATGAATTATCAGGAGATTAAAAACAGCAGAAAGCTTATAACTTCTTTTCCGTATGAGTGGAGACCGATGGTAAGGGGGTACAGTGACCGGAGCCTTTATGTGAATGTAGGGACAAAGAGTGTAGAGATAAGAGATATCGCTCCGGAGACCAAGGAGAAGTTTATTGGAGGCAAAGGTTACGGACTAAGAATGCTTTGGGATGCTATCCAACCCAATACAAAATGGCAAGATCCGGAAAACGAAATTATTATATCCGGTGGCCCTTGCTGTGGAATAACACAATACTCGGGTTCGGGAAAATCTTTAGTGGTAGCGCTCTCCCCACAAACAGAGAGAGTAATAGACAGTAATGTGGGTGGGCATTTTGGTCCCCACCTGAAAATTGCCGGCTTTGACGCCATTGAACTTCAGGGGAACTCAGATAAAGATGTAATTGTTTACATAAATGCCATTGACCATCTTGTAGAGATATTTGAGACCCCTTTGGAACTAAGCTACGACTCCCACCTTTTGGGAGAGGAGCTTTTGGAGATGTTTGCAGACAATGAAAAGGACAAAATAAATGTATCTGTAGTCTCTTCCGGCAAAGCTGCAGAACACTCTCTTATAGGTATGCTTAACTTCACATTCTACGATCTTAAACGCGGCAAGGTGCGGTTGAAACAAGCGGGCCGCGGCGGGCTCGGTACTCTTATGCGTCACAAAAAGGTGCGCGCATTGGTTGCAAAGGTTCCAAGGGTTTCCGGCAATCTGAACAACGTGGCCGACCTGGAAACTATTCAGGAGCGAGGCAAGAGGTTCAACAAGGAGGTGCGGGAACTGGATGATATTCAGTGCCAGATGCGTAAAGTTGGGACAGCCCATCTTATGGGCGTACTTGAGAAATATGATATCCTGCCTGTTATGAATTTTAAATTCGGAGACCATAAAGATTGTCCAAAAATCGATCAGGAGGTTTGGAAAAGCTATTTCACACAAGGGGTGCCCGATGGTTGCTGGATTGGCTGCAATATGGCTTGTGCAAAGGGTGTGGACAACTTTGAACTTCGCACCGGGCCGTATAAGGGCTCCAAGGTGATTGTTGACGGACCGGAGTATGAAAACGCAGCGGCTTTGGGGTCGAATATTGCTGTTTTTGATCCGAGAGATATCATCGAACAGAATTTCTATTGCGACACCTACGGCATTTGCACCATAACCTGGGGTAATCTTGTCGGATTTCTGATGGAATGCTGGGAAAACAAGATCCTCAACCAGGATAGAACAGGAGGCATAGATCTGAGTTGGGGCAATGCCGATGCATCATTGGAGCTGTTGCACCAGTTGGCTCGTGGCGAAGGGTTCGGTCTCACAGCCGGCCTGGGTGTCCGCAAGATGAAGGAGCAGTTCGCCGCCAAAGGGTGGGGAGATATTAACTTTATGAATGATATAGGGATGGAGAACAAAGGCTTGGAGTACTCCATGTATCTTTCAAAAGAGTCGCTGGCACAACAGGGAGGGTATGCAATGACTAACAAAGGTCCTCAGCACGACGAGGCCTGGCTTATCTTTATGGATATGGTAAACAATATGATTCCGACATTCGAGAACAAGGCGGAGGCTCTGCACTATTTCCCATATTTCAGAACCTGGTTCGGACTGGCCGGTTTCTGTAAACTCTGCTGGAACGATATTGAGCCTGCAGATAACGCTCAGTATTCTGAGCCAAACAAAGTACCGGAGCACGTGGATAACTATGTTGCAATATTCAAAGCTGTTACCGGGCGGGAATTCGACAAGGAGGAGCTTATCAGACAATCGGAAAGGGTATATAACTTTCAGAAGGTTCTCAACCTTCGCATAGGTTACGGCACAAGGGAACACGACAGGCAGCCGTACCGTGCAGCAGGTCCTGTAACCAAAGAGGAGTACCTGAGCCGTCAGGAGAGATACGACAAACAGTTATCAGACAAGATGGGGCTGGATCCATCTAAAATGGCCATAGAGGAGAAGATGGCAATGCAAAGGGAGTATCGCGAAGATCAATACGAGAAATTATTAGACGCTGTTTACAAACGCCGAGGATGGAACAAGAACGGGGTACCTACCATAGAACATCTTAAGAAAATAGGAATGGACCTTCCAGAGGTGCTGGAGGTTGTTGCTCCTTTGCAATAGACAGAATAGTTTTAGGGTAAAAACGATAATTATATGAATAAAAACATTTTCAAATCGGGATACAAAGCTATCCTGTTTATTCTTTTATTATCTGCACCCTTACTTATAGGGGGATGCGGTAATCAAAAGAGCAGTGATCCGAAAAATCCTTACGGACTATATATCATTAACACCACTGAGGCATATCAGAAAAGCATAGTGGAGGATGAAAACAACAGGTTGGTAGATCTTCAGAAGTACATTCCTGGCATTGTACTTGACATAAGGTATGCAGACACCAATAATTTTACCCATACAAAGATCTACTCTCTGCCAATGGCGTTTTTAAGGAAACCTGCTGCAGATTCGCTTCTGAAAATTCAAAAGTTTCTTGCCCGGCAAGGTTTGGGTCTTAAGATTTATGATGCCTACAGACCCTATTCAGGCACCCTCTATTTCTACGAGGTATATCCCGACACTACTTTTGTTGCAGCTCCATGGAAAGGATCTATTCACAACCGTGGTTGCGCAGTAGATCTCACTCTTATAAACCTCTCTACCGGAGAGGAGCTGGAAATGCCTACTCTATTTGATGATTTTTCCGAAAAGGCTTCGCAGAATTATATAGATCTGGACTCGTTGAAACTGGCAAACAGAGCCACACTTTTAAAGATTATGACCGAAAACGGTTTTACAATTTACGAACACGAGTGGTGGCATTATAATTTAAAGGATAGGGATAAATACAAGCTTATGGATATCTCTTTTGAAGAACTAACTAAATAACTCCAATAAAATGAAAAACAACATTTGGTTTATCCGATCTTTCATCGTTGCCTGTTCGGCAATGATTTTATTTGCGACTTCTCTTTCGGCACAAAACCCCAACACTGTAAATTTCCCCGCCTACAGTTCTCAGACCCGGGAAATCATGACCTTTCCAAAGGTTCTGGATTACGAGGTTTTATCCTGCGATTTTCATATACATACTATTTTTTCAGACGGACTGGTCTGGCCTACTTTAAGGGTTTCGGAAGCCTGGACACAAGGGTTGGATGCAATGGCTATTACAGACCATATCGAATACAGACCTTTTAAGAATTATACCAACAGCGATAATAACACCTCGTTTGATATTGCCAAATCAGCTGCTGACCAGACAGGGCTTCTGCTCATAAAAGGTACGGAGATTACACGGAAACAGAGTGTTTTTGGACATTTCAATGCTCTTTTCATATCGGATGCCAACCCTATAGCTGTCGAAGATCCTAAACAGGCAATAGTTGAGGCAAAAAAACAGAATGCATTTATCATCTGGAATCACCCGGGTTGGGCCGTAGACTCTACCTACATTAAAGATTTTCAGGAAAACCTTATTAAAGAAGGCTTTGTCAAAGGTATAGAGGTTTATAACAGTACCGAATTTTATCCCAGAGCTCTCGCGTGGGCAATTGACAGAAATCTTACAATCATAGCTGCGGGTGATGTACACGGCAATGTGGAGAGTGGTACTCTCAAAAGAGAGGGAGTCCATAGACCAATGACTCTTTTGCTCGTAAAAGAGCATTCACTCACCGGTATAAGAGAGGCTCTTAATGCCGGAAGAACGCTTGCTTTTTTTCACAATTTTCTGGCTGCAAAAGAGGAGATTGCAAAGGGTTTTGTGGAGGCATCAATCTCAATAAAAAAGGAGTTCAGTAACGATAAATCTACATTTTACACCCTTACCAACAAATCATCCGTTCCTTTTAAAATGTTTTTCAACAAGGATTTGTATGAGCTACCTGCTCTCTCGGCAATTTCTGTTTCCGTACCGAAAGGAGCCTCAAAAATCAGCGTTGTATTCGAGAATATCTTTGTATATGAGAACCGGACTTTGGCACATGATTTGCAACTTAATTAAGTTAAACATTTTTCATAGTTTAAGTTTTAGGTTAAGTAGATAGTTGGCATAGTCAAAATTTGGCTGTGCCTCTTTCTTTATAAGAATATTTGTTGTACATTTGCGGGCCTTTTCTCGAGAAGATTAGGAAGTTGAATAATAAAAACTTAAAAACCACAGTATTATGGCTGTTAAAATTCGTCTGGCCAGACATGGCAAAAAAAACTTTTCCTTTTTTCACATTATTGTAGCCGATAGCCGCGCACCTCGTGACGGTCGCTTTATTGAACGTATCGGTACTTACAACCCAAACACTAACCCTGCAACTATAGAGGTGAACAACGAAAAAGCCCTTCAATGGCTTTCCAATGGTGCTCAGCCCACAGAAACTTGTCGCAGGATTCTCTCTTACAAGGGTATTCTTTTAAAAAAACACCTTCAGGAAGGAGTTAATAAAGGTGCAATTACACAAGAGGTTGCAGATGAAAAATGGAATTCATGGATTGCTGTAAAAGAGGCACAGGTTTCTAAAAAGAGGTCTGACCTCGATCAAAGCGATCGTTCTGCAAAGAAAATTACCATTGAAGCCGAAGTTAAAGTAAAAGAGGCAAGAGCTGCTGAGATTGCCAAGAAAAAGTTTGAAGAGGCTGAAAAATCTGCTAAAGCTGCTGCCGAAGCCGCCACTGAGGCTGCCGCAAGTGCAACTCCTGCTGTAGAAGCTACTGCAGAAACTAATGAGGCTTAAACAATGCAGAAGTCAGCAAATATTTTGCTGCCTGTCGCAAAGGTTTTAAAATCGTTCGGCACAAAGGGTGAATTTATTATACGGTATTACCCGGAAACGCAAGAAGATATTAATGAGGAAAAACCGGTATTCATCTATTACGATGGATTACCGGTTCCCTTTTTTGTGGAGTCCATTAAAGAAAAAGGTGCGGATCTGGCTCTGGTAAAGCTCGGCGGAATTTATACCGAATCGCTTGCAGATGAGATTGCCGGAGAATTTATTTACATAGAAAAGAGAGTTAAAAAGAGCCGTACTCATATAGAAAGTCCAGACGATCTTATCGGGTTTACTGTTGAAGATACCGGCGGAACTCTCCTTGGAAGAATTTCCATGTTCTACAATTACCCTGGCAATCCATGTCTGGGAATAATAACTGATGAAATTAATTATGGCAAAAGTACAACTTCCCAGGAACAGTTGCTCCCGTTTCACGAAGAATTTATAATAGATATCGATCTTGAAAGGTCTGTTATTACTGTTCAGTTACCTAAAGGATTGCTGTCCCTGTAACAGAATTTACAATTCCAACTAAGCCCTCCAGAAAATCTTTTTTTCAGACATAAATGCAACTATTGCCATTGTCAGCAGTACGGCCAGAAAAGCACGAGCAACTCCTATCCACGGATATCCATCGGGATAGGCTGCCTGGTATATGACTATCAAGCCTGTCAGTTTGAGCAAAGGCATCAAAAAGCTTCCAAAAGTAATGTAACTCATCAGAGGATTACTGCCGGCACCAGAGAAGATTCGGGTAAAAAAGCCGATAACACTCTTGCCTGTATAGATGGATAGATAGTCCATAAGCAAAAGCAGAAAAATACTAATTGCAGTGGTTATAAAACAGTACGATACGGTACACGGCGATTTTGTAATGGAACCTTCAATGAGCAGGGCAACCAAACCTAGCAACAGCAGAGCCAGAGCAAGCACCGTCTCCTTTAAGTAAACAGGGAGGTAATGCTTTATTAAAAGTCCGATAACAAGTGTTGCTATGCCCGATATAACAAAATTGAGCAGAAGATAACCGTTGTAAAGTGCTACCAACTGCCAGATAATCAATCCAAGGATCAGTGCAAATATAATATTCCTGTTTTTCGCACTTTTGAGTGGTTGATAACCCTGGGGAACGGATATTCTTTTCTGTAAAAGATCTCCAACATAGGTTGCTGGAATAAGAATGAGCAAAAAATAGAAGTATTCCATGTTAAAAAACCACCTTATCTCCTTAATTGCATAGAGTTTTGGTTGTAGATCAAATGGCATTGTAACTGCACAAAGAAGCAGTATAAGCACAAAAGCTGCAATCCTCCACTTGTGATTATCGCGGGTTACATACCAGATTAGCGAACCAAAGAGGTAAAGGAAAGCAAGCAGGAATATGATTATTCCGCTTCGTCCCAACAAAATTGGCTCTCCGAACCGGTAGTGCCCGAAGGTAATGATTGCTATGACTAGAAAAATCCCTGAGATACGGATCCATTTTTTATAAGGAGCCAGAGTTCCTATCCATTTGGGTCCTGAATTGCCAAGGACCATATAGAGAGGGAAAAGAGAAAGGAATCCCATAATGGTTGCAAGTTGTGCCCCCCACCCTTCTGCAGTATCGAAATTCAGGAAAACATAGAGGTATGAGAAGAGCCAAAGCATAAAAAAGCGTTCAAAGACTCCCTTTATATATAACGAAGATCCTTTCTCCAGACGCTTTCGCCCTGCCAGTGGCATTGCCGCACCCATACAGAAGATGAAGATGGGAAAGACGAGGTCCACCCAACTGATGCCGGAGATAGTTTTGTCAAACAGGTGGGTTGGAGGCGGATTCTGGATATGGTACATCCAGGGAGGCAGGACTCCAAAGGGAATTATGGCGGAAAAAACCATTCCAAAGATAGAAATTCCACGCAACAGATCCAAAGAGAGATAACGTTTCATTATTCTATAAATTCTGAATAAGCTCTTTCTCCCCAAAATTTGTATCCCTTCTCCTCTATTGGCGATCCCATCAACATAGAATGGATAAGACCGTTTCGTTCTACCAGCACAGTGTGGTAAATCTGACCTGAGGGATTCTCTTTGATAAGAATCTGTACCCTTCCTCCCTTTGAGCCCGAACCTCCAGTCCATGTATATCTTCGGAAAGTGGTGTCGGAATGGCTCTCTAATTTTATTCCCCTTTTTATCAGAGCATCAACCATCATTTTACTTCTGTACCCTGTTCCGCCGAAACTACCGACTATGGGTTTTCCATTCAGCCGGACAGTTGTATCTACATAGCTGAACACTGCAAGTACATTGGTTTTGGAACTTTTTATCCATCGGGTCAGCTTTTGAGCATAAAGAGAGTCCTCATAGCCATAATTGCTGTCAATAAAAACAATCCGTTTTACATTTTCCGGAATTTTTTTTACCCCGTTTATGTAATTGAAAAGGAATCTGCCGCCCCCGCTATGGCTGCTCAAAGTTACCTCCATTCTCTCTATAGAGGCATATTTCTCCGATAAAATATGACAGATTGTGTCAACAAGGTGGTTGTACAATTTAGGTGAGTCAGGATACTTTGCCGTGTGGCCGCTCCAGGCCCTCATCGATGCCTCCAGGTAAACAACTATGTAGTTATACCGGAGATCTTTTTCGCGAAGAAAGCGAGTTTGGGCGGCAATGTGTTGGATGTCGAACCTCCATTCTACAGGGTCATTCTTCTTTTTGATAAGTTTTCCGGCGGTTTGCTCTATGGAATTCCCGTTTGGAAGTGCATAAAAGATTACTCTCGTGGGTAATTTCCGGTTAATAAGATCGTTACAAGGGGCATTTATTACAATTCTGGTATCGGGAATCAGGTTTGTTAATTCCAAACTCTCTTCCTTGGCTGACCCCGCTTTTAACTGGCCAGAAACAGACGATGGAAGAAAAAAGAGCACACATCCGAGCAGTAGGTACCATCCAGTTTTTTTTGCGATACTCTTTCGATAGTCAGATCGATACATTATATAAATTTACTTGGGGTTCTGAAACGGTGCAAGCAGTTCTTTTACTTTTATTATCTTGCTGTCCAAAAGTTCTTTACTGGTAGCTTCCGCAATAAATCTCAGGTACGGTTCGGTGTTTGAAGGACGTATATTGAACCACCAATCTTTATACTCTACCCTGTATCCGTCAAAATCGTATGAAGCAATGGGCTGTTCAGCATTGGTAAAATAGTCCCGCACCCTGTCCATAGCTTCGAACTTCTTCCCGATGGTAAAGTTAATCTCCCCCGAATTCTGATAACGTTCTATACGGGAAATCAACCCGGAGAAAGAGATTCCCTCTCTCTTCATCCTGGATACAACATCAAGAATTATCAGAGAGGCCAAAATTCCGGAGTCACTGTAGAAAAAATCTCTAAAATAGTAGTGCCCTGCAAGTTCTCCACCAAAAACCCCGTCAATTTCCCTCAATTTAAGTGCTGCATATGCCCGGCCGACTTTCCAGGTATGCATCTCTCCTCCCATGGGAGAGAGGTATTCCCCAACAGCTTTAGAGCTTCTTATATCCTGTAAAACAGCACCTTTCTCTCCTTTCTCCTCAAAAAAATAGTGTCCGAGAACCGCAATCATAAGATCGGGCGAAATAAAGCGACTGTTTTCATCGACAAACATTACCCTGTCGGCATCACCATCAAAGATAACACCTATGTCGCACCTTTTCTTACGAACAAGCTCCTGCAGGGCCGCTACATTTTCCGGAATAAGCGGGTTTGCTTCGTGATTGGGAAATGTACCGTCAAGGCGATCAAATATATAGTGCAGAGAAATGGAATCTTCGCCTAACACATCCTTTATCAGAAGAGCAGCCATTCCGTTAGAGACGTCGACGCCTATGTTAAGGTTGCTGTAGTCCCCCTTATATCTCATTAAAAATTCCAGATACTCCTCTTTAATATCCATTGAATGGACTGAACCTTTTTCCGAAGAAATTTTACACCCTCTTGTCTCGATCCACCCTTTGATAGTACCCAGGCCGTTGTCTAAACCAACTGGAAGAGCATTTTCCCGGGAGACCTTCAAACCATTGTACTCTCTTGGATTATGCGACGCTGTAATCTGGACGGAGGCTCCAAAACCATATTTGGCAGTTGCAAAGTAGACCATCGGAGTGGTAGCCAGCCCCAAATCATAAACATCTGCACCGGCGTCTGTCAAGCCTGCAACCAATGCATCGTGAATTTCGGGCGAGGATTCCCGGGCGTCGCGTCCAACAAGAACCTTGCTTGTCCCAAGAAGCTCGGGAATGAAGAATCCCACTTTGTATACCGTCTCTTTGTCAAAATCCTTGTTGTAT
>JBAYMP010000016.1:0-42965 GCA_041663505.1 Bacteroidales bacterium
AATATTGCCATCAGCAGAATTCCGGCTATAAATATGGACGCCACACTGAGAGATAGACTCACAGGTGAAGCTAAATTCATCAGAGGATTGCTCTATTTCAATTTAGTCAGAATGTTTGGTAAAGTTCCATTAATAATAACTGAAGATTCACAACTGTATCCTTCACAAAGCGAAGTGAGTGCCATTTATGACCAAATCATTAAAGATTTGACCGAAGCTGCTACCGTTTTGCCTAAGAGTTATCCTGTTGGCAATGGTAGAGGACGTGCAACGTGGGGTGCAGCAAAATCAATTCTTGCCAAAGTATATTTAACAAACAAACAATGGCAATTAGCAGCCAATACGGCAAAAGAAGTAATTGATTCCAAAGAATATGCTTTGTGGGACGATTTTGCCGATGTATTCAAATTATCAAGCAGAGGTGGTAAGGAAGCTGTTTTTTCAGTCGGTTTTGGCGACGGAGGTGGTGCAATTTCATTTTGGGAAGCGGGTCAATTTCAGGTTAGATTATTACCTTCCGATTTAAGTGTGGAAGGAGTTCAAAATGCACAAGGTTGGCAAATTCCCACAATTTATCTGTATAATGCTTATGATTTAAACGACCGCAGAAGAAGCGTAACGTTCATTACCGAAATTCACAATCCTGATGCATCTGTTAAAACAATCCGACCGTATATTCAAAAATATTGGGATAGAGTTGCCGAACCAAAAGGAAACGAAAGTAGCAACGATTTTCCGGTGATAAGATATGCCGAAGTTTTGCTCATTTACGCCGAAGCTACCAACGAATTAAACAACACACAAACGGCATTGCAATATGTAAATATGATACGCAAAAGGGCAAGATTCGATGGTACAACTTACCTAAATATATTGTCCGATTACAGTGGATTAACACAACAACAAACCCGTGATGCTATTTTAAAGGAAAGAATGTTTGAATTTGTTGCTGAGGGACAAAGATGGTTTGATTTAGTTCGCTTCCAAAAAATTGAAACGCAAGTTCCGCTTGCAAAACCAACCATCACTCCTTCTGCCAAAAATTATATTTTCCCTATTCCGCAATACGAAATAGATTTGAATAAAAATTTGGAACAAAATGCTGATTATAAGTAATCTAATTCAGAAAATCTATTTTCCGTTTCCTCTCTCCATTATGAAGTATTCATTACTATAATCATTTAAAAAAACAGTTTATTATGAAAAAAAATATAAAACTAATTGTATTACTTTTTGCAGCCATTTTGTTTTTTGGCTGCAAGAGTGACGATTCGTTGCCTTCCGTTATTTTGAGCTTAAAACCCGATAATGTAACAGGCAAATCAGGACAAAACATCAGTTCTACGCTTAATATTACCTCTCCAAATGGAGTGGATAAAATCGTGATATATAAAACAGTAAATTTAGTAAAAGACAAGCAATTTGGCGATGTAAATATAACTCCCACATTAGTGAACGGGAACGATTATATTTACAATTTCAACTATAAATTAAGCCCCGATGAAGTAGAAAAATTAGTAGGTTTTAATTTTCACGTAGTGGATAAAAAAGGGGAATTTGCCGAAAAAGATTTAACAGTAAACACTGCTATGTCCGGATGGCAAACTATTTTTACTCGAAAATGGAAATTAACCTCCCGTATGTGGACATCTGTCAACCCTGCTGTCGAAGACAAAAAAGATTGTGAGAATGATGACGTTTATACTTGGAAGCAAGATGGCACCTACAACATTAGCTTTGGAACATCTGCTTGTACCTACGATGGATTTAACGTGTATGACACTTGGAAGCTGAGCGATGATGAAAAAACATTCACAATGACTTATCACGGTATTTTTGACCCTTCAAAAATTACTTCGGATGTTTACACCGTTAAACTGATTAACAGCGAAAAATTCATTATCTGGACAACAATGGATTTATCCATCTTCGGATTAAGCGATAAAGAAGTATTTGAAAGCACCTATGAAGCTGTTCCGTAACTAATTATCAAATTACGAATTACAATGAAAAAATATATTCAAACATTTTTCATCTTATTATTATTAGTAGGATGTAAAAACAAACAAGGTACTGAAACTAAAAGTGATAATCTTTCTGATAGTATTACCTCGTTTTCAGTAATAGAATCACCGGAATGGGAAAGCGTTTTTTACCGCAATAGTGGTTGGTTTGGTGGAGACGGAATTTATGCCGTAAATTTGGATGGAAAAGAAGATTTTGAACAAAAAAATCCCAACATTATGTTGTGGTTTGGCGACACAATGTATGGCAATATTATCAATAGCGTATTGCAGCCGGGTTTCACAATGACCCACAATTCGTTTGCCATTACCAACAAAAACACGCCCGATTCAAATGCAATTACTTTTTATGCCGATTACAGAGGCGATAACAAACCGAAAACAATTCTAATCCCAAATTCACCCGATGCAGGTGAAGGAGAATACTATTGGATGGGAGACGGATTTGTAAATCAAGCCAAAAACAACGACCTGTACATTTTTGGATACAGAATTAAAAATATAAGCAACGAAGCTTTCGGGTTTAAGGAAATGGGAAATAACATCGTGATAATTCCTTCGGGACAAAAACCGCCATTCAAAAACATTCGTCAGTTAGACATTCCGTTTTTCAAAGGGATGAAAATTGATTCGGTGGGGACGTTCGGATGTGCCATTTTGGTAAATACCAAAGAAGCAGGTGTAAATAACGGAGACGGCTACATCTACATTTATGGTATCAGAGGAATGGAAAAAACAATTTATGTTGCACGCATAAAACCTGCTGATATAGAAGCATTTGACAAATGGACATTTTGGAATGGCAACTCATTTTCAGTAAAACCATCAGAAATAAAACCACTTATAACAAATGCTTCCAACGAAATAAGTGTTTCTTCCCTTCCAAACGGAAAATACATTTTTGTATATCAGAGCGGTTTTAACGGCAAAATCTGCTTCCAATTAGCCGATTCGCCTGTAGGACCATTCAAAACTCCGGTTGAAATTTACGACCCGGCTCTGAAATTTAAAGACAACAAAAACATATTCACCTACAATGCAAAAGCACTTCCTGTTTTCTCCAAAGAAGGTGAATTGGTAATCAGCTACAATGTAAATTCACTTAAATTCTTTGAAGAAGATCTTAAAAAAGATTCGCATCTTTATCGCCCTCGATTTATTACTTTAAAATACACATTGAAGTAGTCAAAAAAAGTGGTTTTCATGAAAAAAGTATTTCAATTTTTTTAAACACAACCTTCAACGATGAAAAAGCACGCAAAAACAAAATATTTTATAATTCCATTGTTTATTCTATTTTTCCATCAATTCAGTTTTGCCACAACCGACAATATTGCTCCATTGGCAAAAATTGAAGCATCCACATCACTTAATGATCAATACACAGCCACAAATTGCGTGGATGGAACTATTGGAATAGACGGTGTGGGAGAATGGGCTTGTGATGGAATTTTAACCTCGTGGGGCGAAATGCGATATCCTTGGGTCAAATTAACTTGGGACAAACCTCAGATTATAAATAAAATAATTCTATACGACCGAGCAAATCTCTACGATAATGTAGGTGGTGGAAAATTGTTATTCAGCGATGGAACCACTATTTGTGTTAATCAACTGGCTGCCGATGGTGAGGGCAAAGCCGTAAACTTTCTGGCAAAAAAAATAGATTGGGTGGAATTTATTGTAACCGATGGTACTGGTAAGGATGTTGGATTGTCCGAAATAGAGGTTTTTTCGGCACCGGAGCAAGCAAAGGACAAAGTTGCCTTAGTTGATCCGTACATTGAAACCAACCGGGGACGATATATTTTTTTCATTACCGGAAGTTTGCCTTTCGGTATGGCAAGTAGTGCCCCTTTGACCCGAAATAAAAATCAAAACGGTGGTGGTTATAACTACAACGAAACTGAAATTTTAGGGTTTGAACAAATCCATTCGTGGATGATGTCCGGTATTGAAATAATGCCTGCTACCGTGAATGAAAAAACCACGCTTGGACAGCAAGGTTGGAAAGCAAAATTTAACCACGATGATGAAATTGTACAACCCGGATACCACAGAGTAATGCTTCAGGAAAATAAAATATGGGTAGAACAAACTGTTACAGAACGAGTTAATTTTTATCAATTTCGATATACCAAAGCCACTGATGCACGCATTATCATTAATTTGAACGGCAAAGTGAGTAATTGTGTGATGAAAGACGCTAAAATCAAAAAAGTAAACGACTACGAAATTGAAGGTTCGGTAAGTACTGTGGATAGGTTTTGGGGTGGTCCGAGAGATGTAAAGGTTTTTTTCGTTATCCAATTTGACAAGCCATTCACTTTAAAAGGATGGAAAGAGGGCGATGAACAAACAAATTTTAACACGCTCGAAGGTGAAAAAATCTGTTTAGGTGCCGAATATAAATTAGCGAAAAACGATCTTATAAAAATGAAAGTGGCTATTTCGTACACCACCATTGACAATGCTCGTAATAATCTAAATACAGAATTGGCAAATTGGGATTTTGAAAAAGCCAAAAACAATGCCCGAAACGTATGGCAGGAATGGTTAAGCAAAATAGATGTAAAAGGAGGTACAATCAGTCAGCAAATAAAATTTTATACTGATTTGTGGCACGTGCTGCTTGGCAGACAAAAAATTAACGACGTAAGTGGTGATTATCCCGACAGAACGGAAGGTAAAAAAGAAGGCACCTTTACCGATGCCATTTTTAAGATAAAAACACTTCCCAAAAATGCAGACGGATCCGTTAAATTTAATATGTATAATTCAGATGCTTGGTGGCTCACTCAGTGGAATGTGAATGTTTTATGGGGATTGGCTTGGCCTGAAGTATTGGATGAAATGTCCGCTTCAATGATAGAATATGCCAATAACGGGTATTTATTGCCACGCGGACCGTGCGGCGGCGGTTATTCATACATTATGACCGGTTGCCCGGCAAGTAATTTGATTGTCAGCACATATATGAAAGGATTACTCACCAAAGCCGAGCCCGAACACGCGTTTCAGGTTATAAAACGAAATTTAATGCCGGGTGGAATGTTAGGTTCCAAAGAAGACGTTGCGTTTTACATCAAAAATGGATGGTGGTCCAACAATGTTGGAATTGGCATTGAAGCATCGTTTCAAGACTGGGGAGCATCACAAATGGCTTATAAATTAAATCATCAGGACGATTACAAATATTTTTTAAACCGATCACGCAATTGGGAAAAGAACTTTGAACCAGTCCAGAAACTATTATTTCCAAAGGATAAAAATGGAAAATTTATGCACAACGACCCATTAAATGGCGATGGCTGGGTAGAAGCAAACGCTTGGCAAGGCACGTGGGGAGTTTCACACGCCATTCCGGAGTTAGCTAAAAAAATGGGTGGAAACGATGCTTTTTGCGAAAAATTAAACTTTGCTTTCGAAAAATCGGTAGAAAATGACTTTGTATTTGGTTATTCAAACGGATACATTAGTTACGCAAACCAACCAGGGTGCTCCAATGCACACGTTTTCAGCTATGCTAATCAACCTTGGCTCACGCAGTATTGGGCAAGACGAGTGCAACAGCAAGCATACAGTGGAATTACACCCGATTTGGGATATGGAGGACACGATGAAGATCAGGGGCAAATGGGAGGTATCAGTGCGCTTATGGCAATCGGATTATTCAATATACAAGGCAACCAAGCTGTAACTCCTGTTTATGAAATCACAACGCCAATTTTCGATGAAATTACCATAAAATTAGACAAAAAATACTACGAAGGCGAGTATTTTACAATAAAAACCCATAACAACTCCGAAAAAAACACCTATATTGATAAAGCACAACTAAATGGAAATGAGTGGAATGACTTCTGGTTTACTCATAAAACATTCCAAAAAGGAGGAATATTGGAACTCTGGCTAAGTGATAAACCCAATAAAAATTGGGGAGTTAAAAATTTACCCCCGTCAAAATAAAAACAATAAACAAGCGAAGAAAATACAATAAAAAACCGCTGTAAACTAAATATTTACAGCGGTTTGTATATGGAAATTAATCCTTGTTTTTGGCTTTTATTTTACCTCTTCAAAGTCTACGTCAGTCACCTCTTTGTCTGAACCGTTGTTGCCTGATCCTCCGTTGTTTGAGCTGGTGCTATCTGAATTTGTCCCGGCTCCTGTACCGGCAGACGGATCGGCTTGAGCAGCTTTGGCCATATCTTCGGAAGCGGCGTGCCATGCGGCATTCATCGATTCCATAGCCTTGTCTATTGCAGAAGTATCCCCCGATTTATGAGCCTCTTTAAGAGTTGACAGAGCACTCTCTATGGCCCCTTTCTTATTGGCAGGTATCTTGTCGCCGTACTCCTTAAGATTTTTCTCTGTCTGGAAGATCATTCCATCGGCAGCATTTATCTTGTCAATTCGCTCTCTTTCTGCTTTGTCTGAGGCTTCGTTAGCTTTTGCTTCATCACGCATTCTCTTGATTTCAGCTTCACTCAATCCGCTTGAGGCTTCAATCCTTATCTTCTGCTCCTTGCCTGTACCTTTATCTTTTGCAGATACATTAAGAATACCATTTGCATCGATATCAAATGTTACTTCAATTTGAGGAATACCTCTTGGGGCAGGAGCTATTCCATCCAGATGGAAACGGCCTATTGTCTTATTATCTTTGGCCATAGGTCTCTCACCCTGTAGAACATGAATTTCTACAGACGGCTGGTTGTCGCTTGCAGTACTGAAAACTTCAGATTTGCGTGTAGGGATTGTAGTATTGGATTCTATAAGTTTTGTCATTACAGAACCAAAGGTTTCGATACCGAGTGAAAGTGGAGTAACATCCAGTAAAAGTACATCCTTAACATCACCGGCCAATACACCACCTTGAATAGCAGCACCTACAGCAACAACTTCGTCGGGATTTACACCCTTGCTCGGAGCTTTACCAAAGAACTTTTCAACAAGCTGCTGGATTGCAGGGATACGGGTTGAACCACCTACCAGAAGTACCTCGTCTATATCGCTTGCTTTGTAATTTGCATCATTCAGGGCTTTGCGGCAAGGCTCAACGGTTTTCTGGATAAGAGAGTCGCAGATTTGCTCGAACTTAGCTCTGGAGATGGTTTTTACAAGGTGTTTAGGTACTCCGTCCACCGGCATAATGTATGGAAGATTAATCTCTGTGGATGTCTGGCTGGAAAGTTCAATTTTTGCCTTTTCAGCAGCCTCTTTAAGTCTTTGAAGCGCCATAGGGTCTTTTCTCAGGTCAAGGCCGCTATTTTCACTCTTGAATTCCTCTGCCAACCAGTCAATGATCATCTGGTCAAAGTCGTCCCCTCCAAGATGTGTGTCGCCATTTGTAGATTTTACTTCAAAAACACCTTCTCCCAATTCAAGAATTGAAATATCAAATGTTCCGCCGCCAAGGTCAAAAACTGCTACTTTCATATCCCTGTGCATCTTGTCCAGGCCGTAAGCCAATGCAGCAGCAGTAGGCTCGTTAATAATTCTTTTCACCTTAAGTCCGGCAATTTCTCCAGCCTCTTTGGTTGCTTGTCTTTGTGAATCGCTGAAGTATGCAGGAACGGTGATTACAGCCTCTGTAACTTCCTGTCCGAGATAATCCTCTGCTGTCTTTTTCATCTTCTGAAGTATCATTGCAGAGATTTCCTGGGGAGTATAAAGACGGCCGTCAATATTTACCCTCGATGTATTGTTATCGCCTTTATCTACTTTGTAAGGAACGCGGTGCACCTCTGGCTGGACACGGTCGTAAGTTTCACCCATAAATCTCTTGATGGAGAAGATCGTTCTTGTAGGATTAGTGATAGCCTGTCTTTTTGCAGGGTCGCCGATTTTTCTTTCGCCATTGTCTGCAAAGGCAACGATAGAAGGAGTAGTTCTCTTGCCTTCGCTGTTAATGATAACAGAGGGTTCGTTTCCCTCCATCACAGCCACACAAGAGTTTGTAGTTCCAAGGTCAATTCCAATAATTTTTCCCATAATATTGATAAAATTTTAATTGTTTTCTTTTACTTTTCTCTTTGTTACATCGAACATTGTGCCAAAGGAAAAAACTGACAAGGTGTCAGACACTCCATCTGAATTATTTAATTAGCTTTGTGGCGAATTTTAATAAAATTTCAGAAATGTCTGTAGAAGGAAAAAAACGCATCATCACAACCTATAGTTTGTTAGAGATGAAGCAAAAAGGCGAAAAAATAGCAATGTTGACCGCATACGATTTTACATCGGCCAAAATTATTGATGAGGCCGGAATAGATATCATACTTGTAGGAGATTCAGCTGCAAATGTAATGGCAGGTCACGAAACTACTCTTCCTATAACTCTGGATCAGATGATATATCATGCACAAAGCGTTGTAAAAGCGGTAAAGAATCCTATGGTCGTTGTAGATATGCCATTTGGTACATATCAGGGAAACTCAAAGCAGGCTGTTTCAAGTGCCATTCGTATTATGAAAGAGGCTGAGGCGGATGCTGTCAAAGTAGAGGGAGGGTCGGAGATAATTGAATCTGTAAGCCGTATCATCTCAACCGGTATCCCCGTTATGGGACATCTGGGGCTCACACCTCAGTCCATTCACAAGTTTGGGACATACAGTGTGAGAGCTAAGGAGGAGGCAGAGGCAAACAAACTTGTTGAGGATGCGATTCTACTGGAAGAGGCAGGTTGTTTTGCTATCGTACTCGAGAAGATCCCTGCTTCTTTGGGGACTAAGGTTGCCTCAGTGTTAAAAATTCCAGTTATAGGAATTGGGGCAGGAAACGGGGTAGACGGACAAGTTCTGGTAATGCACGATATGTTGGGGCTTACACAGGAATTTTCGCCCAGGTTCCTTCGCCGGTATCACAACCTCCACGATGAGATGCTTAAGGCTGTAAAGAATTATATAAGTGACATTAAAAACAGAGAGTTTCCGAATGATCAGGAGCAATATTGATTTGGAAATTCTCTATGAAGATAATCATTTGATTGTTGTCAATAAACGATCCGGAGAGATTGTCCAGGGCGATAAAACAGGTGATGAACCTTTAAGTGACAAAATTTCGCGTTATATTGCACAGAGAGACAATAAACCCGGTGCGGCTTTTATAGGAGTTTCACACAGACTGGACCGTCCTGTGAGCGGAATTGCCGTTTTTGCAAAGACATCCAAAGCTCTTAAAAGGTTGAACGAGATGTTCCGTAATGGTGAGGTAGAAAAAAAATATTGGGCCGTTGTAGCCAATAAACCTGAACATCCTTCGGCAGAACTCATACATTACCTTGTAAGAAACGAAAAACAGAATAAGTCTTATGCAAACCTGCTTCCAAAAAAAAATGCAAAAGAGGCTCGCCTTAGGTATAAACTTCTCTCAAGCAGCGACCGCTATCATCTTCTGGAGGTAGAACTGCTTACGGGAAGACATCATCAGATAAGATGCCAGTTGGCAGAGATAGGCTGCCCCATTAAAGGCGATCTTAAGTATGGTGCAACACGTTCGAATCCCGATGGCGGTATTTCCCTGCATGCGCGCAGCATACGATTTGTTCACCCTGTCAAGAAAGAGGAGTTGTTTATAGAAGCTCCTGTACCGGATGACAATCTCTGGAAGGCTTTGACTTCAGACTTTTAAAAAAGAGAGATCCATACCGGCCTCTTCTCCTTCGCGAATTTGGGTAGAAGAGACGTCAACCGACGGCGCATCAATAAGACGTACGTTATACTTTCGGCAGAGTTTCTGACCATCAAAGCCGGTTCTGGGATATACCCAAACCTCATACTCATCCAAAATCTCACTCCAACTGTTCCACTTTTCTATAATTAGTAAATTATCCGCTCCAATAATGAGGATAAATTTATTGTCCGGTTCCAATTCACTGAATTTCCGGAGTGTTTTAATTGTATATAGAGGTTTTGGAAGCGAAAATTCGATGTCTGAAACAATAATTTTATTATCCATTTTGGCAACCACCTTCCGGACGTGTTTCAGACAAGTTGTTCCGTTTTGGTTTTGATAGCTCCCTTTAAGTGGATTTTGCGGACTTACTACCAGCCGAACCTGGTCCACTTCACCGGAACCTATAAGAAACCTGCATATGGCTATATGACCTATATGCAATGGGTTGAATGAACCGAAATAGAGAGCGACCCGCATATTATTTGTATATGAAATCCGACTATTTTTCTGAATAAAACTTATTAACAACCTGTTCTGCTTCGAGAAGACACTTGCCAAGATTATCGTTTACCAACACCTTGTCAAAATATTCTGCATAAGAGAGCTCCTCTTTTGCTTTTGCAACCCGTCTTTCTATTGCTTCAGGTGTTTCTGTACCGCGAGCTGTCAAACGTTCACGTAAAACTTCTATTGAAGGTGGTCTGACATAAACAGAGAGTGCATTGTTACCGTATAGCCTCTTTAAGTTAAGAGCCCCTTTTACATCAATGTCAAAGACAATAATAGATCCTTTGGACCAGATGCGGTCGACTTCGCTTTTGAGTGTGCCGTAGAAGTATCCCATATAGACCTCTTCATATTCAACAAATTCGCCTGCCGAGATTCTCTTTTTAAACTCCTCTTTACTTAGAAAAAAATACTCGCGGCCATCGATCTCTTCTCCTCTTGGAAGACGGGATGTGGCCGATATTGAAAAATCGAGAAAGTCGAATTTTTTTAAAAGATGATGGACAACAGTAGTTTTACCTGCACCCGACGGAGCGGAAAATATAAGCACTCTGTGCTCTGCTATGTTTTTTTTACCGTTACTGTTCATAGAGCTCATTCTCATTGTTAATCTTTGAGAGATCAATTAAAAATTTTGCTATCTTCTCTGTGCAGCACTTCAAAAATCTCTCTCCATTTTCCGTAGTGGCAAACTTAGGATTTCCTACACCGGTATCTTTTGTTATATATATCCATCTGCGGGGTGTCCACGCCCATTTTTCCCTGAATCCATCAATAGTAAATTTATTTTCGGCGCCATCTCCGGCATTATCTAACGGCAGAACTAATTCCGGAGCGACGGACTGCATACAGGCTGTTTCCAGCTCTCCGGCGTGATCTCCGGCCTCTGTAAAGTATCCCTCGGGTTTGCAGACCACCCACCAGTTTATTGAACTCATAAGAATATGCGGATACTCAAGAGAGAGTTCTCTTATAATAGGAACAAATGCGTTGCCTCCGTGGGCATTCAGAATGACTAGCTTTTTAATACTATGCTTGTCCAAAACCTCAAGGATATCGCGTATAATTGCCATCTGGGTAGAGGGTCTCATATTCATACATAGCTTCACCTCCATTTGCCCGGTATTGACACCATAGGCTATTGACGGAAAAACGATACATCCTGCTCCGGCATTATTGGCAATTCCGGCAGCATCTGCAGCAATTTTTTCCGCTAAAATGGTATCAGTTCCGTATGGAAGATGATAATTGTGAGCCTCGGTGGCACCCCAAGGTAATATTGCTATTTTAAACTCCTCATCTTTAACTCTTTTCCAGTTAGTTTCCTGAAGCACTTGCGGTTTCATAATGTTTAATTTGAAAACAAAGTTAAATTTTTATGTTAACTTTGCAGCGATTAAGATTATAAATTTATTATATTATGATTTCATACAAAGAATTAGGTTTAGTAAACTCTAGAGAACTGTTTGCTAAGGCAGTTAAAGGCGGATATGCAATTCCGGCTTTTAACTTCAATAATATGGAGCAGATGCAGGCTATCATCTCTGCATGTGTTGAGACAAAATCTCCTGTGATCCTTCAGGTTTCAAGCGGAGCCAGAAAATATGCCAATCAGACCCTGTTGCGCTATATGGCGCAAGGTGCTGTAGAATATGCTAAAGAGCTTGGTCAGAATATTCCAATAGTGCTCCATCTGGACCACGGTGATTCGTTTGAACTTTGCAAGTCTTGTATTGATATGGGCTTTTCATCGGTTATGATTGACGGCTCACATCTTCCTTTTGATAAAAATGTAGAACTTACAAAACAAGTTGTAGAATATGCTCATAAGTATGATATTACAGTAGAAGGGGAGCTTGGAGTTCTCGCAGGGGTAGAGGATGAAGTTTCTGCAGAACACCATACATATACACAACCTGAAGAGGTAGAGGAATTTGTGAAGAGGACCGGTGTAGATTCACTTGCAATTTCAATCGGAACTTCACATGGCGCCTTCAAGTTTAAACCGGGCCAGAAACCTGAAATACGTCTCGATATTCTTAAAGAGATCGAAAAGAGAATCCCCGGTTTCCCTATCGTTCTTCACGGGTCATCAAGCGTTCCGCAGGAGATCGTAGCTGAAATCAACAAATATGGCGGTAAACTTAAAGATTCAATAGGTATTCCTGAAGAACAACTTCGTAAAGCAGCAGCCAGTGCCGTATGTAAGATTAACATCGACTCGGACGGTCGTCTGGCAATGACAGGGGCTATCAGAAAAGTGTTTGCAGAAAAGCCAGAAGAGTTTGACCCGCGTAAATACCTCGGCCCTGCCCGCGATGCTTTAAAAGCGCTATACAAACATAAGATTGTTGAGGTGCTGGGAAGTAACGACAAAATGTAATTTCTACTTAGGCATCTTTTTTGACCAGCCAGAATGGTAACAAATAAATCTTGAATTTATTTGTTAGTTAGTATAAACTAATTATATTTGCAGAATGAAGAATCTTATCAACATAATATCCGAGCTCTCCAATATGATGGCTCAGATGGAGGAGAGGGCCAAGGATAAATACAATACTACGGGTCTCACCCAAACCCAGATGCACTACCTGGAGGAGATAGGTAGGTTGGGTAATCCTAATATGACTGAGTTGGCTACCGCCATGAAGCTTTCCAAACCCACCGTCACAGTAGCGATTGACAAACTTATAGATAGGGAGTGTGTGTATAAAGTGCATTCCGACCAGGACCGAAGGACAACACATCTTCATCTTACTGAAAAGGGACTTCAGCTTAATAAGACTCACGATTTTGCCCACAAGTCCATTGCAGAACGTTTCTCAAAGAAACTTGACAAGCAAGAATTAGAAAAATTGATTGAATTAATTAACAAGACAATAAGGTAATTTTTTTAACTATATTGTTAGCCTATACTAATTATTATGGAAAAAACAACTTTGCCCCACAGATATCACGGTCTTTCACAAGAGCAGGTAAAATCAAAACAAGATATTGATGGTTACAATGAATTGCCATCGTCAAAAAAAAGGGGAGCCTGGCAAATCGCATTGGGCGTATTGAAAGAACCTATGTTTATATTGCTGGTCGCCTGCGGCTCTCTTTATCTTGTATTGGGAGATATTCAGGAGGGCATTATGCTTATGAGTTTCGTAATTGTCATAATGGGCATCGAGTACTTCCAGGAAAGAAAAACAGAGAGGGCTCTGGATGCTTTAAAGGACCTCGCAAGCCCCAGAGCATTGGTGATCAGGGATGGAGAAACTGTCAGGATTGCCGGAAGAGAAGTTGTAATGGAAGATATAGTTGTTTTGCAAGAGGGTGACAGGGTACCTGCTGACGGCAGGGTATTGAACTGTGTGAATCTGTTGGTGGACGAATCTCTGCTTACCGGAGAATCGGTTTCTGTAAGGAAAAGAGAATGGTCCGAGAGTGACTCAGAGATGATTCCCGGAGGAGACGATATACCTTATGTATATTCCGGTTCAATGGTTGTTCAGGGAAACGGAATTTTCGAAGTTACTGCTACAGGATCTAAAACAGAAATCGGGAAAATCGGCAATGCTTTGGAATCTGTAAAAGAGGAGCCCACCAAGCTTAAAAAGGAGATGGGTTTACTTGTGAGGAGACTCGCGATTGGCGGTGCTTTTCTTTGTGTTATGGTTATTGTAGTATATACTTTTACAAGAGGAGATCTTTTAAAAGGCTTTCTATCTGGCATTACCCTGGCTATGGCAATGTTGCCGGAAGAATTTCCGGTTGTCCTTACAATATTTCTTGCTTTGGGCGCCTGGAGAATGTCAAAAAAATCTGTCCTTACAAGAAAACCTGCCGCCATTGAAACGCTTGGTTCTGCAACAGTACTGTGCACAGACAAAACCGGAACTTTGACTCAAAATAAAATGACAGTAAACTCTTTATATAATAGTAACGGAGAATTTGCTGTGGATGTAATTACAACAAAAGTATTCCCTGAGCAGTTCCACGAAATTATTGAATATGGGATTCTCTCCAGCCAGACTAACCCATTTGACCCAATGGAGAGAGCTATAACAAATATTGGCGATAATTATCTGCAAAACACTGAGCATATTCACAAGGATTGGGTAATGGAAAAAGAATACCCTCTTTCCAAGGAGATGTTAGCGATGTCACGAGTATTTTCCAATCCACAGACTCATAAAAGAGTTATTGCTGCAAAAGGGGCACCAGAAGCAATTTTTGACTTATGTCACTTAGACCGGGAGAGAATATCTGTTTACGAAAAAGCTGTGTCTGACTTTGCTTCTTCGGGACTCAGACTACTTGGAGTTGCTAAGGCACAAATATTTCCGGAAGATCTTCCCCTGGTCCAGCACGATTTTGATTTTGAATTTGTGGGTCTTATCGGGCTTTCCGATCCTATAAGAGAGAGTGTTCCGGTTGCCGTTAAAGAGTGCTATAAGGCAGGCATAAGGGTAATAATGATTACCGGAGACTATCCTGTAACTGCCATAAATATAGGAAAAGAGATAGGATTAAAACATCCGGAACTTTGCATAACGGGACCCGAGTTGAATGCTATGAATGAAGACGAGTTATGTGTAAAGATTAGAGATGTTAACATTTTTGCCAGAGTAGTACCCGAACAGAAGCTAAAAATAGTGAATGCTTTAAAGAAAAACAGGGAAATTGTTGCTATGACAGGCGACGGAGTAAATGATGCGCCGGCATTAAAAGCTGCGAATATCGGAATTGCTATGGGGGAGAAGGGTACGGACGTTGCGAGGGAGGCCTCTTCATTAGTGCTGATGAACGACAATTTTGAATCTATTGTAGGGGCAATAAAAATGGGCAGAAGAATTTTTGATAATCTTCAAAAAGCTCTGAGTTATATTTTTGCAATACACGTACCTATTGCGGGGCTATCGTTGATACCCGTCTTTTTTGCAGACCTGCCGCTTATTTTATGGCCGATTCACATTGTCTTTATGGAATTGATCATAGATCCTGCCTGTTCAATTATTTTTGAGGCAGAGAAGGAGGAGCGAAATGTGATGTCAAGACCGCCAAAATCTGTTGAAGAACCTTTCTTTGGAATCGGTAAAATATTGCTTAGTTGCTCCCAGGGTATCGGGATACTTTTGATAACCCTGTTTGTCTATTTCATTGGTCTTAAAATGCAATATTCCGAAAATGAAGTAAGAACACTTACATTTGTAACGCTGATATCTTCAAATATTGCGGTTATACTTTCGAACAGATCATGGTCCAGCAATATCTTCCGGATATTGGTATCACCAAACAAGAGTGTGAAATGGGTAGTAGGGGGAGCAATATTCTTTTTGATACTGATACTGAATGTTCCGTTTTTACTTGACCTGTTCCAGTTTGAAAGCATAAGCTTCCTGGAAGCTGCAATATGTGTGGTTCTAGGGTTCTTAAGCATCACCTGGTTCGAAATCTATAAAATCTTAGTGGGCCATACCACCCATAATATCGAGTAGTTCGTTGGTTATTGCCTGTTGACGGCTCTTGTTGTACTGTACAGTCAGCTCCTGAATCAACTTTTTGGCGTTTTCTGTTGCAAGCTGCATAGCAACCATACGGGCAGCATGTTCAGAAGCGTTCGAATCCATTAAAATTGCAAGAATCTTATAAGTCAAAACTTTGTCGAGAAGTTCCTCAATTATTCCCGCTCTGTCCGGTTCGAGAATATAGTCAGTAGGAAGGCTTTTTACATCATTAAAAGAGTTCATTGGAAGATACCTTTCTCTAGTTACTACCTGATTAGCTGTTGTGTTAAAGTGATTATAAACTATTTCGACTCTATCAATAGCATTGTCTCTGAATAGTTCCGTCAATTTTGAAGCTAACTCGGCACATTCGGTGTAGTTGGGCTTATCGACCATTTTAAAGTCGGTTTTCTCAATGGAATAATGACGGCTCAGAGCCTTGGATATCTTTTTCCCTATCGGAAAAAGAATGATATTATCTTTTCCTAAATTTTTATACTCTTCGATAACACTTTTGACCATCTTTTCGACATTTACATTGAATGCTCCGCATAGAGAAGAGTTGGAGGATACAGCGATAATTGCTACTCTTTTGATTTCGCGAACCTCAAAATAAGGAGACTGGATGCCCTCCTGACCGGCTAATGTCTCAATGAGAATATCATTAAGTGCATTTTTATAAGGAATCAGGTTTTTTACAGCAGATTGTGATCGATGCAACTTTGCAGATGAAATCATCCTCATAGCCGAAGTTATCTTAAGGGTGCTGTTTACCGAAGCTATCCTGATTTTTATCTCTTTAAGTGATGCCATCTCTTAATTTCTGTTCTTAATGCCAATTAGAGTTGCAGCTGTTTTTTCGATGACAGAAGTAACGCTATCATCTAAAATTCCATTTCTCAGCTTTTCCAGAACATCTGTGCTTTTTAGACTGTTAATGAAATCTGTCTCAAATTCGGCAACTTTATCTAAAGAAATATCTTTTAAAAGTCCGTGGGTACCGCAATATAAAATAGCGATCTGCTGTTCGGTAGGAATTGGTGAGTATTGTGACTGTATAAGTAACTGAGTGTTTTTTTGCCCTTTATCAATTGTACGAGCGGTTACAGGGTCCAGATCACCCCCGAATTTTGTGAAGGCTTCAAGTTCCCTGTATTGAGCCTGGTCGATTTTTAATGTACCGGCAACCTTTTTCATTGCCTTTATTTGTGCATTACCACCCACTCTGGATACAGATATTCCTACATTTATAGCAGGACGGTTACCCTGGTTAAAAAGATTTGTGTCCAAAAATATCTGACCATCAGTTATAGATATGACGTTTGTTGGTATATAGGCTGCCACATCGCCGGCCTGTGTCTCGATTATCGGAAGCGCGGTAAGAGAACCTCCACATTTAACCTTGTCAGCAAGAGTTTCTGGAAGATCATTCATCTTCTCAGCAATATCTTGTTGATTGATAATTTTTGCAGCTCTCTCCAAAAGTCTTGAGTGCAGGTAGAATATATCTCCCGGATAGGCCTCACGTCCGGATGGACGACGAAGAATAAGGGATAGTTCACGGTATGCTACTGCTTGTTTTGAAAGGTCATCATAAACAACAAGGGAGTGGCGTCCGGTATCTCTGAAGTATTCTCCTATCGCTGCTCCGGAAAATGGAGCAAAATACTGCATCGCTGCAGAATCGGAAGCTGTTGCAGAAACAACAACTGTGTAACCCATAGCTCCCTTCTCCTTTAACAGGTTCACAATAGATGCGACAGTAGACCCTTTCTGTCCGATAGCGACATAAACGCAATAGACAGGTTTTCCGGCTTGGAAGTTATCCCTTTGGTTAAGTATTGTATCTATTGCAATAGATGTTTTACCTGTTTGCCGGTCACCAATAATCAACTCTCTTTGCCCTCTCCCTATAGGAATCATTGCGTCTATCGCCTTTATCCCGGTTTGCAGGGGCTCGTTTACCGGCTGTCTGAATATTACACCAGGTGCCTTTCTCTCCAAAGGCATCTCGGTTACCTCTCCATCTATTGAACCCAGGCCATCCAGAGGTTGCCCCAGTGGATTGATAACTCTTCCCAACATACCCTCTCCAACATTAATTGAGGCTATCCTGCCAGTGCGTTTTACTCTGTCTCCCTCTTTAATCTTGTAGGAAGAACCCAGTAATACGGCACCAACATTATCCTCTTCCAAATTCATGACAACCGCTTCCATACCATTATCAAACTCAAGAAGTTCGTTTGCCTCTGCGTTTAGCAGCCCGTAAATTCTGGCAACACCATCGCTCACCTGAAGAACTGTTCCAACCTCTTCGAAGTTTAACTTTGTACTAATTCCCTTGAGTTGCAACCTCAATAATTCGGAAACTTCGCTTGTTTTTATATTTTCGGACATATATTGTTATTTACTTGTTGTTTATAGCTAAAAACTGTGTCTGGATCCGCTTTAACTGAGTTGCTACACTTGCATCCAAACGATTATAGTTTAACTCAAATACGAATCCGCCAAGAATATCAGGATTTGTACTCTTCTCCAACTCTACAGAGCCATGTGTTTTACCTGTTATCAGTCTCTTAATCCTCTCTTCAACTTCATCTGAAATGGGAACTGCTGTAACCAGACTGCAGATGCTTATGTTTTTGGATTTTTGATATAATACGGTGTACATAAGAGCAATAGAGCATAATAAATGTTCCCTCTTGTTGGTTAATACGAGGTTTATAAATCGATCAAACTCATTGGAAACCGTACCTCCAGAGGCAGTCCTAATCATTGATGCTTTATTTTCATGAGAGAAGATTGGGCTTACCAATGATTTTGCCAGTTCCGGAACTTCATTAAAACTTTTGAATAGTTGCTTTATTTGAGTGTACACCTTATCCTCTACACCCTCTTCGAGGGCGTAAGATAACAAAGCTTTCGCATAACGAGTAGAAATTATACCCCTGTTCATTATTTTAAGACTTCAATTCGGATGTCTCTTCCAAGAATCTGTTAATCATATCCATTTGAGCCGGCGTTTTGCTCAATTCTGTTCTTACAACCTTTTCTGCAACTTCTACAGAGAGCATCGCAATCTGTAACCGTATGCTTCTAATCGCTGCTTCTTTCTCTTTTGTTATCTCTCTTTTGGCATCATCAATTTGCTTTGCAGTTAACTCTTTTGCCTCCTGTTTCGCGGAATTGACAATATTCTCTTTAATCTGGTTGGCCTCATGAAGAATTTTCATCTGCTCCTCCCTTGCAGAGCTAATAATTGCATCACTCTCTACTTTTAAATTATTGAGTTGATCTTTTGCAAGACGAGCATCGTCAAGGGACTTCTGAATATAGGCCCTTCGTTCTTCTACCATCTTAACGATAACGGGGAAACCATATTTTGCCAGGATAAAAAATACAGTACCGAATGAAATTATCATCCAGAACAGTAAACCGGCATCTGGTAGCAGTAGTGACATATTATAAGGTTTAAAGAGCCAGGAAGCAGACTACGATTGCGAAAAGACAAGCACCTTCTATCAATGCCGATGCTATAATCATAGTCATTCTAATGTCGTTGGCGGCTTCCGGTTGACGGGCAATTGCTTCCATTGCGTAACTACCGATTTTACCAATTCCTAAACCTGCTCCGATAGCAGCTAAACCTGCTCCTAATGCAGCACCTAATGTGCCTATACCAAGGTTGGCTACTGCAGCCTCTAAAAATGTAAACAGAAACATAATCTTAAATATTTTATTGTTTGTTAATTATTAATAAGCTTCTACTTTGTGTTTTTCTACTTGTGACAGTCCTATAAATATCGATGAGAGCATAGTAAATACATATGCCTGAATATAGGCAACCAATAGCTCAACGCAGTTCATAAAAATACTAAGGACTACCGACAATACGGTCATCCCGGTATTAACTGCGGGTCCCATTGCTACTGTAATAAATATAAGAGATGTCAGTGATATTATTATCGCATGCCCTGCTGTAATGTTGGCAAAGAGTCGGATCATCAGCGCAAACGGCTTTGTAAAGATTCCGAATATCTCTATAATTGGCATAAGTGGTATTGGTACTTTCATCCATACAGGCACATCCGGCCAGAGTATCTCCTTCCAGTACTCTTTTGTACCGGTAATATTGACAACAAAAAATGTACATAGAGCCAGAACCATTGTTATGGCAATATTGCCTGTAGTATTTGCTCCTGCGGGGAAAATTGGAATAAGCCCCATTACATTATTGATAAAGATAAAGAAGAACGCAGTAAGTAAGTAGGGCGCGTATTTTTCATAGCCCTTTCCGACACTTGGCTTGATTATGCTGTCATGGACATCCATTATGAACATCTCCATAGCTCCGACAAACCCTTTTGGTGCAGAAACCGGTTGTTTTTTGTACCACTTTGCCACAAACATTATTATCGAAATGAGAATAATGCTGTTTAGTATAAGAGCAAGTGCATTCTTTGTAATAGAGAGATCTACGGGTCTGACCAGCTCTCCCGAAGGGGTAACTTCTACAACTTTACCGGCGTACTTGCCCTCCTCTGCAATTTTGAAATTATTATAAGTTTCGCCTTCTTCTAGTTTGGATGAGAGGAATACATTAAAGCCCTCTGTTTTGCTGATAACGATAACGGGCAACGGAACGGTAATATGGGTTTCTCCCCATGTAGTAATGTGCCATCCGTATGAATCCCCAATATGGGAAAAGACCATTTGTTTAGCATCTATATCTTCTGCCTGTAATGGTGTTCCCCAAAAAAGCAATATGGAGAGAAGGCATGCAATTATTTTAAACTTGTGGTTCATTTTTTGATTCTCTCCTTCTCAAACTTAATAAATATATATGTCTCAATAATCAGATAAAAAAAGTAAAAACCGAGAGTAACCATTGCAAACTCGAATGTGTTTACATCGATATATAAAGTGTACAGGAGTAATGAAAGCAAAGTGATAAAGAGCTTAATCCCCCTCATCATCATATATACATTTATTATCTTTTTTGGGTTATTTCTTCTGCATACAATCATACATCTGAATAAAACTAATCCCATTAAAGTGAAGTAACCCGGAATAGCAGGATACCAACTGAAATAGTAATCGGGGTAATAATGATACATTATCAGCCCAACTATCAAGCCCACTATTATATAGAAAAACAGTAGAACAAATATCAGTTTCCAATGGACTTTGTCAAACATTTTATTTAATCTATGCAAATGGTTATTACATTTTGCTTTATCTTTATAAAACCGCCTTTAATGCTCAAAAATTCAATTGCATCACTCTTTCCTTTGCGGTATTTTATATCTCCTGGTTTTAATGTGGATATCAGAGGAGCGTGCCTGGTTAGCAATTCAAATTTACCACCCTTGCCGGGAAGTGCTACGGAATAGACCTCTCCGTTAAATACAGTACGATCTGGTTGTAGAATGATAAGCTTCATATTCCTGACACTATACCTGTTTTAACATCTTCTCTCCCTTCTCAATCGCCCCTTCTATAGTCCCGACATTAAGGAATGCCTGCTCTGGGAGATAATCTACCTCTCCGTTTAATATCATCTTAAAGCCTCTGATAGTGTCCTCTATAGATACAATAGTTCCTTTAATTCCGGTGAATTGTTCGGCTACAGAGAAAGGTTGAGAGAGAAAGCGCTGAACTCTGCGGGCACGATTTACAATCAGTTTGTCTTCATCTGAAAGCTCCTCCATTCCAAGAATCGAAATAATATCTTGTAACTCTTTGTTTCTTTGTAATATCTGTTTAACTCGCTGGGCTGTCTGATAATGTTCTTCGCCCACGACAAGCGGATCAAGTATTCTGGATGTAGAGTCCAATGGGTCCACAGCCGGATAAATACCCAGTTCTGAGATTTTTCTACTCAAAACAGTAGTGGCATCCAAATGTGAGAATGTTGTAGACGGAGCAGGGTCGGTTAAGTCATCGGCAGGAACGTAAACAGCCTGGATAGAAGTTATAGAACCTTTTTTAGTTGACGCGATCCTCTCTTGCATAGTACCCATCTCCGTTGCTAAGGTTGGTTGGTATCCAACAGCCGAGGGCATTCTGCCCAAAAGAGCGGAAACCTCAGAACCAGCTTGTGTAAACCTGAAAATATTGTCTATAAAGAAGAGTATATCATTTGTTTCGGTTCCTTCATCTCTGAAGGATTCTGCAACGGAAAGCCCGGATAATGCTACACTTGAACGGGCTCCTGGAGGTTCATTCATCTGCCCGAAGACGAGAGTGGCTTGTGATTTCGATAATTCCTCCTTATCTACCTTGGTAAGATCCCACTTGCCCTCCTCCATGCTTTTTTTAAACTCTTTTCCGTAACGAATTACACCGGATTCTATCATCTCCCGCAACAGATCGTTTCCCTCTCTTGTACGTTCCCCGACGCCGGCAAAAACTGAAAAACCATTATTCTTCTTGGCTATATTGTTAATTAGCTCCATAATGATTATTGTCTTGCCAACCCCAGCTCCCCCGAAAAGTCCGATTTTGCCGCCTTTAGAGTATGGTTCCAGCAGGTCAATAACCTTGATTCCTGTATAGAGAACCTCTTTAGTAACCAGAAGTTCTTCAAATTTTGGCGGATCTCTGTGAATAGAGTATGCTCCGGTCATATCAAGCTGACCCATACCATCTATCGCATCACCTACGACATTCATCAGACGACCTTTAATCTGGTTTCCTATTGGCATATGAATCGATGACCCTAAAGAGACCGCCTCCATTCCGCGTCTTAAACCATCGGTAGAATCCATTGCAACTGTTCTTACCGTTTTTTCTCCGATATGCTGTTGTACTTCCAAAATAAGTTCACGACCGTTCAAGCGTACTATCTTGATTGCATCGTGAATTCCGGGAAGTACAATCTGACTTTTAGGATTTTCGTTTTCGAAGCTGATATCCACAACCGGACCAATAATCTGAGAGATGTGACCCACTATTTGCTCTGCCATTTCTTTGTGAAAATTTTATTGACAACAAAGGTAAAAAAAAAGTTTAAGTGTGTGCCTTTCTATGAATTTTTTTTTTAAGATTGGTAATTGTTATTAACAGACCCATTAAGAAAGAGAAAAGAATGATAATGAAACTTATTGTCTGCAGGTGGAAAAAAAAGAAAGAGCTGACCAACATTCCGATTATCCCCATTGAGACTCCTGCAATAGTATTCTGGAAAACAAATTGCACAAATATTACCATTGCCAATCCCATAGCAATATAATTTATAGTCCTGTCATCTGAAAAGGTGTCGTAAAACCAGTAAAGGAGAAAGGAGATATAGAAGATATATGGAAGCTGGTATAACAGGAATTTTTTAAGGTTGGAGCTGGTTTTCATTTAGTCCTAAGGATAAAAAATCGCTGTAAATATAATACAATAAATTGATTGTCAAAAAAAATTATACTTTTTTACAATGTTAGGGCTCATAAATAATCACCCGGCAAAGATATAGAAAACCCTTGCAGATGCTTCTTGCGAAAATATCAGTAATCGGTCAGAATTGTTTATAGATAAGCCAAAATGAGACAGAGAGAACAGCAATGGCAACACACCAGTTAATGAATTTAACTCCCCATTTGATCGCAACTTTGGAGGCAATCAAGGCTCCTGCAACGTTACCTATGGCATAGATCAGGGCTACAGGCCAATTTACCTGACCGTGCCAGATGAAAACAGCCAGAGCCAGAGGGGTGTAGAGAAGAACTGCAAACTGCTTGATTGCATTGGCCTTAAGCATATCAAGACCATAGAGGTATACACTCCCGAAGATTATCAGTATACCTACCCCTGCGTGGGTAAACCCACCATATATACCGACTATTATAAATACAATGAACTTAAATGGAGTGAGTTTATCTTTGTCTTCATTTACTTTTCTTACAGAAGGCTTCGAATTTGTGATCATAGAAACCGCCATTACCGGCAGAAGAATTCCCATAACAACTTCAATGATTTTTGGATTGAGAACCGCCACCAGTTGTGCCCCTATCAATGCTCCGATAGCGACCGGTATTCCCACCTTAGTGCCAATCTTAGTGTCCAGATAGCCCTCTTTTTTAAATATAAAGGATGAGACTGCAAACTGGGTAAGCACACCTACTCTGGTTGTACCGTTAGCAACATTTATAGGCATTCCCATAGCCATAAAGAGAGCGTAAGAGAGAGCAGTTGCCATTCCTGCAAGGGTATTAACAAAACCTACAATAAAACCAACCGAAATCAGTATTGTGATCATAGTTGGCGAAAACGGATTTGTATTCAGAAGGTAATCTCCAAGAGAACTAAACATAGTGTCATTTTGTCTTATAAATCCATTTGGCAAATTTTTTGTGATTATCTTTACAAAAAAAAAGAGAATACAAAAATATATATTTTGTGATGAAAGAACAAAAGAGAGACAAGCACGATCAGACTCCGGACACGGAAAAACCAGCAAAAGAGCAATTGAACGAAACCATTACTAACAAACAACAAACGGAAGCTGTAACGGAACAACCAACGGAACAACCAGAAGAAAAAGCGAAAGAGCAGTCAAAAGAGAAGAGTGCAGATGAAAAAATTGCAGAATTGAATGACAGGTATTTGCGCTTAGCAGCCGAATTCGACAATTTCCGCCGGCGTTCGGCAAAAGAGAGACTGGATTTGGTTATGACAGCAAGTGAAGAAACCATTAAGGGGATACTTCCGGTTCTGGATGATTTTGAGAGAGCTCTCGATGTTTTACACAAAACTGATGGTGACCATGTTGTGGCAATTGAGGGAACGGAGCTTATCTACAATAAGTTATTCGCTTATTTAGAAACCAAGGGTCTTAAAATGATTGAGTCTATAGGCAAAGAGCTTAATACGGATTTTCATGAGGCAATCGCCCAGATTCCTGCTCCCGACAAAGCTAACAAGAAGAAGATTATTGATGTAGTTCAACAGGGGTATACCCTAAATGGCAAGGTTATCCGTTTTGCCAAAGTTGTAGTTGGCATTTAAAATATTGAAAATGGCTAAAAGAGATTATTACGAAGTACTGGGTGTGGCCAAAAACGCCTCTGCAGATGAGATTAAGAAGGCATACCGTAAACTTGCCCTTAAGTTTCATCCGGACAAAAACCCGGGTAACAAAGAGGCCGAAGAGAAGTTTAAAGAGGCAGCCGAAGCCTATGATGTTTTAAGTAACCCCGACAAGAAGGCTCGTTACGACCAGTTTGGACATGCTGGAATGAGTGGTGCATCTAACGGTGGAGGGTTCAGCGGTTCAGGATTCTCTATGGATGATATATTCAGCCAGTTTGGTGATATTTTTGGTGGACACTTTGGTGGTGGTTTTGGAGGTTTTAGCGGATTTGGCGGCTCGTCCCGAAGCGGCAAAAAGGTAAATCGAGGTTCCGATATTCGTATCCGGGTAAGAGTTGATCTTAAAGATATTGCACACGGAGCTGAGAAAAAGGTTAAAATAAATAAGCAGGTTATATGCCGCGAATGTAATGGCAGGGGAGCAAAGTCCGAAGCAGACATACATACCTGCGAAACATGCAGAGGCACAGGGCAGGTGACAAGGGTAACACAAACAATTCTGGGAACTATGCAGACAGCTTCCATCTGTCCGGTTTGCGGCGGTGAGGGGAAAACAATTCTTAAGCCTTGCGGAAGATGTGGTGGTGACGGGCTTGTGAAAGAGATGGAGGAGATTTCATTTAAGATTCCCGCAGGTGTTGCACAAGGAATGCAATTGACAGTACAGGGCAAAGGAAATGCTGCAAAAAGAGGAGGGGTGAACGGAGACCTGTTGGTGGTAATTGAAGAGGAGGAGCATCCGGAATTGCAGAGAGATGGCAATGACCTGATTTACTCCCTGTTTATCTCTATACCTGACGCTATTTTGGGCAGTGATGCCGATGTATCTTCTGTAGATGGCAAATTGAGGATTAAAATTGAACCCGGTACACAATCCGGTAAAATATTGAGATTAAGGTCAAAAGGACTCCCGGATGTTAACGGCTACGGTAACGGAGACCTGCTTGTCTATATTCAAATATGGACACCTAAGAAGTTAGAGAGGCAAGAACGTGAACTTCTTGAGAGACTAAAGAATTCCGAAAATTTTAAACCAAATCCTAACAAAGAAGACAGAAACTTCTTCGACAGAATGAAGAAAATGTTTTCTTAATATTACAAACTCATGAGATACTTCGTCCTCACTTTGGCCTCATTGTTCACTTTTATTGTTTTATCGGGCCAGAGTACAACCACCGGGGCTACTACAGCCCCCGGATATTTTCGTCTTCCTTTGGATGTGGCCCCATCCCTATCCGGTAGTTACGGGGAGCTGAGAGCTACCCATTTTCACGCCGGCCTTGACTTTAGAACAGGAGGTGTAGTGGGAGCAAAAATCTATGCCATCTATGATGGCTTCGTCTCGAGGATCAGTATCTCGCCTGTTGGCTATGGTAATGCAATATACATCCAACATCCGAACGGGAAAACCTCTATTTACGGACACCTTTTGGACTATGCTCCAAAAATTGCCGGATGGGTAAAGAAAAAACAATATGAGGCCGAGAGCTTTGCTATTAACATCGATTTGGACTCTACTCAATTTCCGGTAAAAAGGGGGGACTTCATAGGACGGACAGGAAACTCAGGTTCTTCCGGAGGTCCTCATCTTCATTTTGAGATTCGTGATACCGGAACACAGATTCCGTTAGACCCGGTTAAAGAGGGGCGCTTTAATATTTTGGACAATCTTTCACCGCAGATACGGAGAGTAAACTTTTATGCAATTTCCGACATCAAATCGTTACCGGCAAGAACCCTTGTAAAAAGCTATACAGAACCGGCTAAAAGCGTTACGGTTGTTCCGGATACTTTTTATGTTGCAGTTGATGCAGCAGACAGAATGAACAATACCGGAGCCAGGTTAGCGATTGCAAACTATAGCTATTACCTGGATAATGAAAAGATTTTTACATTCTCTCCGGTTGAAATTCCATTCGACAAGGGAAGATACATAAATGCCTTGGTTGAGTATAGCGAAAAACAGCAATACGGCCGATCGATGGTTAAGAGTTGGGTTGAGCCCGGGAATGCTCTGATTACACACATAACGGCTAAAAATGACGGTCTTTTCATCTTGCACGACAACAACGAACATACTGTAAAGGTAGAACTACTGGATTATCAAGGAAACAGGGCAACCCGCACCTTTACGGTCAAAAGGGGAGCCGGTGCGACATCACCAAAACGGGACTCTGCTACACTGGCCGGCGGCAAAATTATGCCCTGGTTCATTCCTAACAGTTATGAGTCGGAAACGATGAAACTCACTCTTCCTATGAGCTCTCTATACAGTTCAATCCTGTTCACGGTAGATTCATCTCTCTTTAATGGTACCACCTTATGGAGGCTGGGAGATGAAAACATACCAATTCAGGTATATGCCAGACTCTCTTTAAAACCAGACATACCATCCGGACTCAGAAAAAAGGCGGTTATATCTGTGGTCGATGAAAAAGGGAGCTATGGATCACTTGGCGGAGAGTGGAAAGGGGAATATATAGAGACGTCTATAGGTTCATTCGGAAGGTTCTTAGTTGCAATTGACACATTAGCCCCAAAAGTTTTCCCAGGTTTTAAAGATAGAGAGAACCTCTCCTCAAGAAAAACTATCAAGTTTACAATATCGGATGACCTTTCGGGTATCGGATCTTACAAAGTTTATATAGATGGTAAATGGATTTTAGCTAACTTCGACGCAAAGACAAGGAGCCTCACCGTTGCTCTGGACCCTGAAAAAATTGTCAAAGGTATTACCCACACCATGTTGATTACAGTGAGTGACAACAGAGAAAATATAAATACTGTAAATACTTCATTTATATGGTAAAAATTATTGGTTTAATGTCCGGCACCTCTCTTGATGGGCTCGATATCTGCTATGTGCAGTTTAATTTGCAGGGTACTAAATGGAGTTATAATATCATCAAGGCAGAAGCTGAGAAATATCCCAGGGATGTCAAGGAAAAACTTGCAAATGCTCAGAATATGACCGCGTTGGAGTATGCTCTTTTTAATTCCGACTATGGTCTTTACCTTGGTCAAAGGGTTAAGGCTTTTATGGAGAGAAATGGCGCAGAACCGGATTATATAGCCTCTCACGGCCATACAATTTTTCACCAACCCTCTAAAAAATTTACAGCCCAGATAGGATCGGGAGCAGGTATCGCTGCCGAATCCGGAGTAGATACAATATGTGATTTCAGAACGACCGATGTTGCACTCCGGGGTCAGGGTGCTCCACTTGTTCCTGTCGGTGACCGTAATCTTTTTGGAGATTATGATTACTGTCTTAATCTGGGGGGATTCTCAAATATCTCCTCCGAGAACAACGGTTACCGCCTGGCATACGACATATCTCCGGTAAACTATGTGTTAAACCATTACACCAGAACAATTGGTCTGGACTATGACCGTGACGGGAACCTGGCGCGTGAAGGTAAAGTAAACAAGGAGCTTCTGAATAAGCTTAACAACTTGGATTTCTACAACCAGAACGGACCAAAATCTTTAGGCAGAGAGTGGGTAGAGGATGTTGTCATTCCATTGATGGATTCATTCTACCTTACAATTAACGACAAGCTTGCAACCTTCTGTGAACACGTTGCTATTCAGATTGGTAAACATATTAAGGGAGGAAAAGTGCTTCTAACCGGAGGTGGCGCATTTAACAAATATCTTGTGGAGAGAATGTCTTCCAACGCACCGCAATGTGAATATTTTGTACCGAATGCTCAAACTGTAAACTTTAAGGAGGCTCTGATATTTGCCTTCCTGGGCGCTCTGTTTGTTAAAAATATACCAAACTGTCTCTCGTCTGTAACAGGAGCCAGATATGACTGCATAGGAGGAGCCTTGTACAAGGCTGGTATTAAGTAATTAATTTTGGTTTGTAGAAATAAATTCATACATTTGCACTCCAAAAAATAAAAAAAGCAACCGCTTATAAGAACGCAGGAGTCTGTAATGTTGCGCTAATACATTGATAAAAATGGATTTAATTAAAATTGCAGAACAGTCATTTGCCGGTGAGGTAAAAGAGTTTCCAGTTTTCAAAGCCGGAGATACAGTTACCGTTACCTATAAAATTAAAGAGGAGAACAAAGAGCGTCTTCAGAAATATCGCGGAGTGGTTATCCAGAGAAAAGGTACCGGTTCTACCGAAACCTTTACAGTTCGTAAAATGTCAAACGGTGTGGGTGTAGAAAGAATCTTCCCGATCGCCTCTCCCTTTATCGATTCTATCGAACTTAACAAACGCGGTAAAGTTCGTCGTGCAAGAATTTTCTATCTCAGAGAACTTACTGGTAAGAAGGCTCGTATCAAAGAGAGAAAATATAACGTAGCTAAAGAATTAGGGGAATAATTCCCTTATTTCGGCCCCGTAGCTCAACTGAATAGAGTATCTGACTACGGATCAGACGGTTACAGGTTTGAATCCTGTCGGGGTCACCAGAATTTAAAAGCGGTAGCTGGTTGTCAATCTGCTACCGCTTTTTATTTGTGCGTCCCCGTGTGATTTATTCACCGCAACCAGAGCAGCCTGAGCATCCGCCACTACTACATGAAGATGCTTTTTCGCCAAAAAGGCCCTGTGTGAGTTCCTGTTGGGTTGCTTCGCGAATAGCAACGACAGTGCCGGTAAAGTGCAAATCAGCACCTGCCAAAGGATGATTGAAGTTCATAATTACTACATCATCTTTTATCTCGTCAATTGTTCCCTGAAGACGATTACCGTCTGAGTCCTGCATCGGAAGCACATTCCCTATGGTGAGCAGTCCCTCTTCAATTTTGCCGTCAACCATAAACATATCCTTTGGAAGTTCAACTATAGCATCAGGATTCTCCTCGCCATATCCCTCCTTGGCAGAGAGTTTAAAGTCGAAACTCTCTCCGGCCTCCTTGTTCATAACGTTCTCTTCGAATTTTGGAAGAAGATAGCCTGTACCAAAGATAAACTCCATTGGTTTGTCTGCTTTTACTGTTTCCATTACGTCTCCATCTACTACAAGAGTATATGATAGTGCAACAACCTTGTTTGTGCCGATTTTCATTTGATATAATTTAAAATTTGAAAAAAATCTCTATGCAAATATTGTGCTAAATTTATTTACCGCTGAAATCGACAGATTCGAATGCAAGAGTGGGAATTAACCACCTGCTTGTATTTCTTGGGTCTGTTCCAATCTCAACAATGTTATTCCACAGTGTTATAATATTACCCGAAACGTTCATCTCTTTGATTGGATGGGAGATCTTCCCGTTTTCAAAGAAAAAGCCCTCAACACCATATGAAAAGTCACCCGTGGAGGAGTTGGAGTTACCTCCGTTGAACCCGGTCACAAATATTCCGGAACCACATTTGGATAAAATATAATCCAGATTTTTTTCCTGGGATGAAGAGAAGCTTCTGTCCATATAGCAATTGAGTACGGATGGTCCCTCTACAGTTACCGGCAGCCCCAACTTCTTCGAATTATATGTATTTATGAAATAGGTGTTTATAACGCCATCTTCAATGATGTTTATTGGTTTTGTAGCTACTCCTTCACCGTCATAGTATCTGGACCCGGCAGCCCCAACAAGATGTGCATTGTCAAAGAGGGTAAAATGAGGTGAGAAAACCTGTTTACCGAGCATATCTTTTAAGAACGAATTGTTCTGTTGGATTGAAGATCCGTTCAATGCAGATACCACAGGGGAGACAAATCTGCTGGAGACAGTGTTCTCAATAACCATGTTGTATTTACCGGACTTCAGCTTTATAGGATTTAGCCTGTTTAGTGCTCTTTCCATAGCCTTGGTCCCGCAACCCTCTATTTTCAGCTTATCGAAGAACATTGCACCCTCGTACCACCAGGCCTCCGGTCTTGCATCTCCTCTGCCTTTTACTGAGCATTCGGCGCTGAGCGTAAAATTCGTCTCATGACTCTCCTCGTCGAAACCCTGAGAATCAATCATATAAAAATAATCATCGGAATCTCCGTACTCGCTGTTAACCGTAACAACTCTTTTATCCTTACCCAAAACTTCAGCAGAACAACCAAATGCAATACTCAACTTCTGTTTTGGTTCAATAGCTTCACCAGAACTGTCATATTGTCTTAAATCTTCGCCTCCTCCAGTATAATAGAGTGCCTTGTCCGGTAATGAGCGACAAGGGTCGGGAGTGAGAAACCGGGTAGCTTCAATACCTTTGCCAATAAAGTTTGCAACCTCTTCCGGTTCTGTCCGGTTTGTCGAAAATGTGCCATACCGGCCATCTACAAAAAGTTGAATGTACAGGGAAGAACTTGTTGACTGCTGGAGTCTATCCAGCTTGTCATTCCTTACGGAGCAGGAACTCTGGGCAGAGATGTTAAGACAGATGCGTGCAGCCTGGCACCCCTTTGCAAGTGATACCTCCAAAGCCTTAACCGCTGCATCTTTCGGATTTGTCGACATCAGTTCTGAACCCCTCCTATAGTCAGTTTTTTTACCAGCACAGTTGGCATTCCACATGAAACCGGACAATATTGCTCTTTGCCACAGGTCCAGGTTCCATTGTCGATTACTGAGTTATCTGCAACGGCAACGATATCTGCCAAAGCCTGAGGACCGTTCCCGATAACGTTTATATCCTTGATAGGCTGGGTAAGCTTTCCGTTCTCAATTAGGAAACCAGATTTTACATAGAAGGTAAAATCTCCGGCTCCTATCTGAACCTGCCCGTTTGAAAAATTATCAACAAAAATTCCTCTCTTTACCGATGATATTATATCATTTTCGCTACTTTTTCCGTTTTCCATATAAGTGGCTCTCATCCTGGGAAGAGGCATAAATCTGAACGATTCTCTTCTTCCATTGCCGGTAGGTTTTGTTTTATAGTAATTTGCACTTATCCTGTCGTGAAGGTACGATGTAAGTATGCCATTTTTAACCATATAGGTTTTCTGACCAACTACACCTTCGTCGTCGAAGTTGACCGAACCTCTGTTCCACCGAATAGTACCGTCATCAATTACAGAAATTTCATCAGAACAAATTTTATTTCCGAGTTTATCTGCAAAAATTGAAGTGTTAAGTCTGTTGAAATCAGCTTCAAATGCATGACCGATAGCCTCGTGCAGAAGAATGCCCGAACCACCCGCACCCATTACCACAGGAAGTTCTCCTCCTGAAGGTTGAATAGCCTCAAAAAGAGAGGCTGTTCTGCAGACAACTTCATTTGCAACCTCGTCCACTAACTCGTGTGTGAGAAAATCAAATCCTCTTCGAAAGCTTTTGGAAGCGGTTCCATTTTCTATCTTTCCGTTGCTCTCCATAATGCAGGTAGCAGCCAGAGATGCCATTGGCCTCTCGTCGCAGGCGAGTAACCCCTCAGAATTAAAAAAAAGAATTTGAGATGTAGAATCGGATATTCTAGCCAGCACTTTGTTGACTCTTTTGTCCAGATCAAATATTTTAGAATTTAATTCCTGCAGATAGGGAATCTTGCCGGAGATCGGATAATCTTCCCATTGGGAGATAATCGGGTAATAATTTGTGAATTTAAGATGATTAACGTTTAGAGGTGCTTTAAATTTTGCGGAAGAAGATGCAATTTGAGAGGCAGTTTTAGCAGCTTTCTCCATCTCCTTTAAAGAGGTAATCTCTGTATATGCATAACCTGTCTGATCTCCGAACAGAACACGAACACCCATCCCGTAATCGATATGAGATCCAGCAGCGTTAACCTCTCCATCCCTCAAAGCCAGTTCGCTTGAAATGCTGTGCTCGAAATATAGATCTGCATAATCGCCACCATTTGACAAAGCTATTTCAATAAGTCTCCTCAAATCTCTTTCGTAGACACCAAAAAAAGCCATCAGTTCATGAGGTTCTATCATTGGGGTATATTTTTGTACAAAAATATCTAAAAATGCTTTTGCTTTGCAAGGAGCTTGTTTTAAAGCATGGTGGTAAAATATGGGCCGATCCAGTACTGAAATAACATATTGAGCGGTAGACGAGATTCGAACTCGCGACCCTCAGCTTGGGAAGCTGATGCTCTACCAACTGAGCTACTACCGCGTTGTCTGACAAAAGTATGAAATAATTAGACGACCAACCAAATTTTTTGAACTTATTTTACCAGAAGGATTTTATCTACACTCTCACCAACTTGATAAGCTTTTGTTCTCCAAATTACTTTCCCATCCCTTTTATGTTTCAGCGATCCAATCTCTTTCCACAAATTTGTTCCCGCAGGACTGGTTTTTTCGGCAGCTCCTACACTCCAACTATAGATTTTATAATTACCTTTTTTCAAATAGGGCACAGTTATCTTTATTCCAGCTCTATTCCGGGTGCTTTTGTAATAGTCATCTCCAAAAAATACCGAGTTGTTTGCAGTCTGCTTTTCCCACCTGTTTCTTGTGACTAAGCGAGGATCTGCTAAAATCCGGCAGGGAGTAGATATATCAAGATAATCGCTGATTGCTTTTAATGAGTTATTCCCGATTTTGGCAAGATTTTCTATCGAGACCCACTCTCCATCCTTATTCTCACTGTAGTAGGTATATGGGGTTTCAAAAGTAACGGCAATGGTTCTATCTCCAAATCTGTTCCACATCCACCCCTCCGCATATCTTGGGGCAACATCGGAAAAACTTTGATCCTTTGAGGTGTAGTATGGATTATCATTGACTGTAAGATTTGAGAACAACAGCAGATTTCTGAAGGACCTGTCCGATGTGGATTCGGCTGTGTGAATCCAATAGGTAACCGAATTGGCGATTTGTGAATGCATATTTAGAAAAAGATCAATCGGTTTCTCTGAAGTGAGTTCAACCAGTTTCTTTTTTAACGCTTTTACCTCCGGAGCAGTCAAAGAGTCATTCCTGTCCCAGTTGATCTCAACATTAACCCCTGTAGGGGTTGACCGGGAATAGCCTCCAATTACACCATCGGGATTTATGAATGGCACAATATAGAATACAGCCTGTTTAAGAAGAGTTTTTGAATATTCACTACAGGAGGTCAACTCATCAATCATTGACTCCAGGTGCCAGCTGCCCGGTTGTTCGCTCGGATGTGCCCGTCCGTGTATCCAGATTCGTTTTTTATTCTTATCCGGAACACTGCTGTCAGTAATCGTAAGCATGTGTATGGGAACATTCATCTGGCTTCTACCTATCTCCTCATATTTTACAAATTCACACCTATTCCATTGATCAATTTTGTTTGTAAGATGAGAGTATGTATATGGAATGAAATGGCTGATATATACTGTGTCCCGGGCAAAAATTTTATTTATGAACCCCTTTGATGCGTTCTCTCCTGGCTCAAATCGTTGGAAATAAACTCCATCATAAGAATAAAAAGGCCTGATTGCTTCAGAGTTATGAATATTGAGGAATATCATTTTTCCCTTTGTCCCTTCCATTTTGAAGAAGTACCAGCGTGCGCTTGGTGGGAGAGAGGTATCAACCGGATTCAAAGGGTCGAACCTGGAACTTATATCATAGGAGAGTACAAGAATTGAATCTTTTGAAGAAACTGATATCCAGTTGGAATCAATTAGCTTGACTTCGCCCAGACTTCCGGATTCAAAGGCGGAAGAGAACCTGACCTGTGAAAATAAAAAACTACTGAAGAGTATATTCATCAGTAGTATACTAATACTTCTTATCAGCATCTAAATATCTATTTCGGAGCAATTATACTAAATTATAATTCAGTCGCCTTAATTTTGACTACTTTTCCTCTGTTTGAGAAAACAAGCTCCGAATTATTCTTCTTCTTTTCTTGTATAAGACGTTGGAAGGAGATATTCAAACCATTGAGAATATTATCTCTAAGTTCTTTAGTCTCTAATTCGCTCATAATTAATTATTTTATTGTAGGTTGGTTTATTGTATATCTTTGGTTCCTGGTTTTTCCCCCCCTCTGCAATCAGCTCGGGAGGCAAAGTTGAGTTATTTATTATCATCCAATATTCGCAAAGCGGAATATAAAGTGAAAATAAGTGTTTTATTCCAATTTCGTATCGTCTTCGTATAGTTTTTTCTTCAATATTATGACCCCCCGATTCTACGCGCATCCTAACTCTCTCAATTGCAAGGCTTGGCAAGTTTAGCCAAAAAAACACAAGTGTTACTTTATATCCGTTTTCCTGTGCAAACTTAATTACATTCGCATGCATTCGGGTCGCCAAAGTAGTTTCGAGTGCAAAATCTGTGCCATTTGCAATAAGGTTTTTAATCCGCTCTATCATGATCTTCCCCGCCTGAATTGCAACATTCTCAGGTTTAAAAGGAGATATACCCTTGGCAATTTCATCTGCGTTCACAAACTCTTTACACTCCAGCATCTCCGGAAGTATAGTGTATGAAGCAGTTGTCTTTCCGGCTCCGTTACATCCCGATATAATAAACAGCTTACCCATCCTTTCGTTAAAGTTCAAATTTAACCATTTTTTTGATTCTTTGTAGCAGCATATGCAAAGAGTGCAAAATCACCCTTGCAAGGATCTTCGGGAAAGAGTTTTTTTAGAAAATCTGTAATCTCCATTGCTGTCGTAATGTCAGCCGATTTTCTGCGGGTAATTCCCAGTTTCAAAGCAGTTCTGTGTACGTGAACATCCAATGGAATTATAAGCTCTGACGGTTTAACCGTTTTCCAGATTCCCAGATCTACAATGCCGTCATCTCTCACCATCCATCGTCTGAACATATGAATTTTTTTGTTAGCCGCTTTCGGATTACCCCTCTGCCCGAAAATCATTGTCCGTATTCTACCGGCATCAACCATTTCAAGCGAACTGTTCCCGCAGTAGAAGAGATTCAGATTTCTGCATATTCCGGCAAACTCGCTCCACTTGATTGTTCTGTGCAAACTGCTGTTATCATCTCTGTATTTTCCTTTCAGAATATAGTTGTATGGTTGCCATTCCATCTCGTCTAGCATCCTGTTACAGTCGCGCACTATCATCTCCCTTCGTCCCCAAGCCAAATGGGCAGCAAGTATCCCGGATATCTCCACATCCTGAAGAGTGGCCTGACCGGAATTCAGTTTTTCTGCAAAATATTTAGGAATAATTATAGGGTCTTTGGAAAAATATTGAGGGTTATTATACTCTTGGGACAACTCTTTCAAAATGCTCTCTATATCCTTTGGAATCATATATAAACAATCATTATTAAATCAAAATTTGGTGGTTCGTTGTTTTATTTCTTCTGTCAAGTCCAATGAATTGGGTTGCCTGAAACAATTGATGCTTTTGCAAGTCGTTTCAATGGCTCAATCATATATTCATATTCACTGGTAATACCAACTCGTTCCATTTGCACTTCAAATTCATAATCGTCTATCGCTTCTTCTTCGTTAGGGTGAAGCTTTACAGAACATTCAAAACTTTCTCCACTTAGAATGTCAACAAATTTGTAACGGTCTTTTGAAATTGCTTGCTGAATAAAATTGTTTGAACGAAACATCACATAAGAAACCTCTTCGCCTTTTTCCTTTACATTTTCAAGAATGAAAAAACCGTATTTGTCAATACCATAAGTATTTTTGTTGTATGCTGTGAAAACGAAAAACCAATAAGTGTCAGAACCACTTTTTCTTCGACAGTTTGCTCTTTTTCTAAAAGCAATAATTCGTCAAGTGCTTGTTGAACGAACTCGTTGGGTAACACTCCACCGTTTGCTGTCGGTAAGTATTCTGTCAAAATTGGGAACTTGCTTTTCCCGCCAAGTTCTTTGACAATGTGTCGAAACGCACCCATACCAGAAATGTTGGAAAGGTATTCGTAAGCCAACTCCATTTCTTCGTGTTCACAAGCTGTCTGTTTCCATTCGTCAAATTCTGCGTCCATTTGATAAACCTTTTCTTCGTCTTTACGCCAAAGTTCATCGGGTATGTCCAAGTAAAGACCGTCTTCGTCAAATCGTAAGAACTCTTTGTGTGGTGGTTCACTTGTTTTACCGTCTTTATAGCAGTTGCAAATTACGTACGCACTATAACTCATTTTTTTGTTTTATTTTTTGTATATGTCGTCAATACATTTCTTTTACTTTTAAAATTGCATCATTTTGATTTTCGGCTTCAACATTTATTACTCTCAATAAGATTTCTTGAACTTCTATGTCATATGTTTTCATATCGTATCTTTTTGTATATTCCTGGTCCTGTAAATTCAATAATTCCCTTATCTCTTAAAACCTGTAATTGTTGTCTGATTTTATCTTTGATAAAGTTGTTGTTTGGATATTTTGATTTTAGTTTTTGCTCAAATTTATAAACTTCGTCAAGTGTAAATGTTTCTTTTTTTATCGAATCAATACAATTCATTATGTCCAGAATCCAACCTTTTGCATCTTTACTTTTTGTTCTCAAAAACAAAGTTTTATTGAATGTTTCCTTTACGATTTCTTGATTAATTGTTTTTGCATTTTTAATCAAATATACTTTTCCTACATCTGCGACTTTTGAAATATCAATATTGCATCCAATCCAACCTGCTCGTCTTGCTGTTTCAGCCAATGGTGGACGCTTAATAATAATTTCTGGGGTAAAGAATTGTTTGGGAATTATAAAAAAATCGTTTACTGTCCATTGTTTAGTGTAAGTAAGAAAGAAAAAATTTGGATTGTTTTCTGAATTAATACGCTCAATCATTGTAGAATATGCCCCATCAGTAATTGTATTTGAAAGTTTTCCGCATTTACTTTTTAATTCAAATTCTTCATTACATTTTTTACAATAAAAATCTGAAACAGGTCGATTGTTTTCAAATTCATTTAGCTGCAAATATCCACATCTTGGACAATATGAATTATGCAAAACCCAGTTCTCTGTCAATAATCTTGCGATTTGAGAATTACTTGTGTATCCTTCAGCTAAATTTGTATTAAACGTTAAATTCATTTTTATGTAACTAATTGCGTAATGAATTGCAGTGAAAATCCTTTTTGATAAAAACGAACAAAAATATGGGGATGGAAAGCTCGCCCCACCAAGGAGACACCCAAATTTAGGTTTTTAGTATTTGCATTTACCATCCTTGTTGCATAAACTCGCTTGATGATATTAAACTGCTCGTACAAATCATCAAAAAAATCATCGTTTGGATTTTTACCTTTTACATCAGAATTACTTAAAACAAAGTTATATCCCAGCATATCTATTTTTTTGCAGAAATTTCCTAACCGAATTTGTTCTTGGTCGGTGAAATCTTCTTTTGAATAAGAATTGAAACTTGATGTTTCGCTTAAAGGTTTATAAGGTGGATCAAAATAAAAGAAGCTATTATTTGAAGCATATTTCAAGGTTTCCTCAAAATCACCGGTCAATATTTCTACTTTTTGCAAAAGTTCACTATCTGCAAAAATAGTGTGCTTATCGCAAATTTTAGGATTAGCATATCGTCCAAAGGGTACATTGAAAAGCCCTTTACTGTTTACACGGTACAAACCATTGAAACATGTGCAGTTCAAAAAAATAAATAATGCAGTATTCTCAACCGAATCAAGAGTTTTTGTATTGAATCTATCCCGGTTATTTAAATAGCATTCTTTTCGTTTTTCCTCATTCAATGGCAAATATTCATCTTGAATTATTTGTAAAAATTGAACTAATTCAGAAGGAGTTTCTTTTATTGTTTTATAGGCAATTGTTAAATCAGGATTAATGTCATTAATTATAGCTTTTGTAATATTCGGGTATTGCTGCAAAATCCAAAATAAAACAGCTCCGCCACCTACAAATGGTTCGATGTAAGTAACATTATTTAATTTTGCAAAATTTTCAGGCAAAGTCTTTTCAATGCTTTCAATTAGTTGGGTTTTCCCACCAACCCATTTTATGAATGGTTTTGCTTTTATCGTCATTTTATATTTTCCTTTTCTTGCAAATTTATAATTTTATTTCCAGCTTATGGTTAGGTTTTTTTTATTCAGCAAGTAGTTTATCAATAGCTTCAGAAACTTGTGTAATTGATACTGGCCGTGGAGCTTCCTTTGTCCTGATTTTGCCATCTTTACCAATTAATATAAGAAACTGTTTAAATTTCATTTATTAATTCTGTTAAGCATCAGCTTGATAATCGCCAACTGTATCATCGCTTCACTTGTGTCCGGGTTGAATTCAAAATCCTTGCTCAATCTTCTGTAACTTTCAAACCAGGAAAATGTCCTTTCCACAATCCAACGCTTTGGCAAGACCTGAAAGTTTGATACTTTATCTGTCCTGAGCGAAATTTCCATATCCCAACCAAAAAATGATCTTACATTACCTGTCAATTCACCCCTATAGCCTCCGTCAGCAAATATCTTTGTCAATCTATCAAATCTGTAATTCAATGTCTTAATAACATCCGCCATTGACAACCTGTCTTCAACAAGTAGAAAATAGCATCGAAAATTTCCCTTAAAGAATAATTGCGCTTGCGATTGTCGTTAATTGTATAAAACAGAGTTGAAAATGCAAAATGAAGAGCTTCTTCTGGCAAACTATAAAATAGAAACAGCTATTGATAAATACACCGCACTTTACGATTTTGCTCCTGCCGGATATTTTACCCTGGAACGCGATGGCAATATCTGTGAGTTGAACTACAGCGGTGCCAATTTACTTGGCAAAGTACGTCCAGACTTAATAAACAATAATTTCAAGTCATTTATTACAAGTAATACCCTGCCTTTGTTCAACGATTTTTTCCGTAGGGTGTTTGAAACTAAATCCAAACTGCGCTGTGAAGTGAGGTTGACAAATCATGGAAACTCTTCTTATTTCGTTCTGCTGGAAGGTATCATTTCCGGAGATGAACAGAAATGTCTTGTAACGGCTGCTGATATCACTGAGCTAAAACAGGCAGAAGAGTTACTCAGGGAGAGGGAAGAGTTCCTTTCATCTATCATCGAGAATATCCCCAATATGATTTTCATCAAAGATGCTAAGGAATTGAAATTTGTCCGATTAAACAAAGCCGGAGAAGATCTGTTGGGATATATGAGAGACGAGCTTATCGGCAAGGGCGATTATGATATTTTTCCCAAAGGCCAAGCAGATTTTTTTACTAAAAAAGACAGGGATATTCTGGATAGTGGACAACTTATTGACATTCCTGAGGAGCCAATTGATACAAAAAAAGGAAGGATACTGCTGCATACAAAAAAGATAACCATTCGGGATAAAAGCGGGAAGCCTGCATACCTGCTGGGAATATCTGAAGACATTAGTGAAAAAAAACTTATTGAATCGGAACTTATTGCCGCCAAAGAGCTGGCAGAAGAGAGCAGTAGGCTAAAGTCAGCATTTCTGGCTAATATAAGCCACGAAATTAGAACACCTATGAATGCTATCTGCGGCTTTTCCGATATGCTAAACGAACCGGATTTATCTGAAGAAGCCCGTAAAAGCTATACAAATATTATTCAAAACGGCAGTAATCAATTGCTATCCATTGTCAATGATATTATTACAATTTCTTCCTTGAAGCTAAACAGGAAAAGACAGTCATTCGAAAAATTAATGTGAACAACACTCTTCTGGAATTGTATTCAATTTTTCAGGCTCAGTCGTTGGACGAAAACATTATCCTAAGTTCAGAGGCAAAATTAACGGACATACAATCGGAGATTTATACAGATAAGACAAAACTAACTCAAATCTTAACCAATCTAATAATCAATGCATTAAAGCTCACGCCAGAAGGTTTTGCCGAATTTGAATATACATTAAAAGACAAGGAGCTGGAGTTTTATGTAAAAGACAGTGGGATTGGGATACATACAGAAATTCAGGAGATAATATTTGAGCGGTTTATGCAGGCAGATGCTTCCAGAAACAGAAAATACAGCGGCTCCGGTCTGGGCCTTGCAATTTCAAAGATATTTGTAGAGTTGATGGGAGGTAAAACCTGGGTGCAATCGGAACCTGATAAAGGTTCTACATTCTACTTTACAATTCCCTACAATCCGGTTTCAGACACAAATTAGCAAGTCCTTATCTCGTCAAAAAACGGAGTGCATTTTTCCTCGACGCATTTCACAGCGTAAAGATATAGCGAAGCTGACCAGGTTTGCCACTCCTGACCCATTGGCTTTCCATCCTGGGCCTTGATCCATTCGTTAAAACCAAACTCTAAATTATTATCGTTGGCTAGCCTTATCATCTCGGTAAGTGCCAGCAGTTTTTCCTCTGCCAGTTTATACCTCTTTGCGGCGACCAGTGCTGCTACATAGAATCCACAGATAAATGGCCAGATGCCTCCGTTATGGTATTCTCCCGGTTTGTTGTATTCGGAATATCTGATAAGCCAGTCTGGATCTTCCGGCTTAATATAGGGGAAGAAATTTGGAGGCAAATCAACTGCCAGTTCTCCTTTTTCTCTCATACCGGCACATTCGTCCTCTATCCAGGAAATCATCTCATCTGATCTCGATGGAGAAGCTATTCCGGTGAGAATGGCAAGGCTGTTACCAAGCAGATCAAACCGCTCATTGCTGAAAATTTTATAGGACCAAAAGGCATAATATGGTTTATGCAACACAACCAGGCCTTCGTGAACGTGACGATGTATTACTCCGCCCGTGATAGTAAAACGCCCCATCTCCTCACGTATGCTGTTTGCTTTTTCATGAAAGCCAAAGAGTCTCAGGTAAGTATATACAAGAGTGTTAACATACAAACCATATCCTGTTACCCATTGCTCATCCCTCCAGTCGCTGGTTGGTTGCTGGGCAACCATGTTCCTGTCAGAAGGGCTCTGATATTCCATCCATGTCAATGCTTTCTTAACGGCTTCCTCAAGAAAGTCACCTTTTCCGGTAAGTTTCCGGAAAATGCCAACTCCCATTAAAAAAAGTGGAGTTGTATCGCTTGAACCCCTGTCCTCTTTGTCGTGCACAAGAGAGGGAATATGACCATGTCCGGTCTGGTTTTCTGCGAGTCTCTCCAATACGTGTTGTATACTGTCAATCAGTTTTTTATTTCCTGTGACAGCTATACCCAGAATTGAAAACATCAGGTCCCGTGTATAGGGTTCGGGATATCCCCAACCGGCAGTACGGGGCAAGCCGTGATAAGTTCCGTGAGCATTATGCAGCAGTACTTCTTCAGCAGCCTGCTTTGCCTCTGATATTTCTTGTATGTTTTTTATTTTCATATATTTGGCATTAGGCATTAGTCTATTCCAAATTTTTCGGATATAATTTTGACAAATTGTTTTGCAACTACGCGGTAATCAAAATATTGAACAGCCCGTTCTCTCCCTGCTTTTCCCATTTTTTCACGCAATGCAGGGTCTGTCATCAGCTGCAATAAATACTTTGCTATGTCGTTGATATTTGCTCGATAATCGACTGTGCGGGGATGATCAAACAGTACCATATGCTTGCTTTCGAATCCAGATTCGTCTCCAAGAACAACATGGTCCACTACTATTTTCTGAGCGACTTTTGCCATAAACGCAGTCTCTCCCTGAACAAGAGTGTCCAGCATTCCCATAGCCTTGATACCAAGCACAGGTTTTTCACATGCTCCGGCTTCTACCTGAGGCATTCCGAAACCTTCCAGCCGCGAGGGTGCCGCATATATATCACATGCACCTATCAAATAGGGCATAAAATTACGGGAGATAGTGTTTGTTGCATAAGTCATATTCTTTTCTATTCCCAGGTGTGTTGCCATTTCAAGGTCAGCCAGGTTCTGTAGTTTGGTTCTTAACTGTGGCCATACTTTGCATACATATTTCCAGTCAGGGGCCTTGCTGTCTATAATTGCAAGTGCCTGCATAACCTCCTGAGCACCTTTTGAAGCCGCATCTCCACCTACCGTAAGTATCATAATCTGGTCCGGCGAGACTCCGAGTGACTCACGAACAGCGAGGATTTTTGGATCATTTTTGTCAAACGGTCTGAATGAATCGGTATCGCAACCTACAGGAAGTACCTCAATTCTTTCCGCGTCAATTCCATCTCTGACATACATCTCCTTAACCCAGCTGGATGTCACAAGAATTAGCGGAAGTTCATTCAGTACTTCCTGATAGTTTGCAATATAACCGTCTGCAACGAGCCAGGGTACCGGCTGGCACCCATATCGCATCGGATGGAGTACAAGATGAGGTGTATGGCCCCAGTAACCCACCCCTATTACAACATCGGGTTCGAACCAGCGGTAGTATTATAAAAGTAACCTGCTTGCTTAAAAACTGTAACAGGAGGAGGGCCTG
>JBAYMP010000017.1:0-42394 GCA_041663505.1 Bacteroidales bacterium
AAATAATTTATTTGTATAAAAAAGAAAGGAATAATGAAAAAAATTTGTACTCTAATTCTGATACTCCTTGCAACTGGAGTAACATTTGGTCAGACAGCCCAGAGTTCCAAAAAACCAATTATTGGCATTTCTTCTACCTGGGGAGGCGGCATATCCACTTCTGCTCCCATAACTTATGTCAAATCTGTTATAAGAGCAGGAGGGGTTCCGGTTGTTTTGCCGGTTACAGATGATCCGGAACTTCTTTCCAGAATGCTCGAAACAGTAGATGCTGTTATTATGACAGGTGGCGAAGATATTGACCCGTTAAAATGGTTTGGCGAAGAGCCTGTTCCGGCATTGGGCGAGATTGCTCCGGAGCGTGATGCCTTTGACATTGCCCTTATAAGGATGGCTGTTGCTAAAGGACTTCCCGTTCTGGGCATATGTAGGGGACATCAGCTTATGAATGTTGCATTCGGAGGCACACTTTATCAGGATATTTCCTCGCAGGTGAAGAGTGCCTTTGTAAAACATAGCCAAAAAGCCCCAGGCGATTATGGAACACACTCCATAATAATTGACAAAGGTTCTATGCTGAACAAGCAAATAGGGCTGGACAGCGTGGCGGTCAACAGCTTTCATCATCAGGCGGTCAAACAGGTTGCTCCCGGATTCAAGGTTACAGCCCGCTCTAAAGATGGAATAGTGGAAGCTATTGAGAAGGTAGGTAGTTCAAAAGTCTTTGGAGTGCAGTTTCATCCGGAGATCTTTACAGCCAACGATATTGATACATTTTTGGGAATCTTCCAATCCCTTGTAAAAGAGGCAAAGGAAACGAAACACTAGGGCCGGGCTATCTACTGTAAACCATTTTCAGGATAGTTGGGTACACAACCAACAGTAAAGGCAACGCTACTATAAAGCCTCCAATTACCGCAATGGCTAATGGTTGATGCATCTGAGCACCAGTACCTATGCCTAAAGCCAGTGGAGTTAATGCAATAATTGCCCCTATTGCTGTCATAAGTTTAGGACGTAAACGGGTGGAGATCGCAAATGTTAATGCCTCATCTATAGATGTTGTTTTGCGTGCCGTAAGGTACTGTTGAAAAGTAAAAATGGCATTTTCACCGATAATCCCTACAATCATAATTAAACCAGTATAACTACCTACATTTAAAGGAGTTTGAGTAATGAACAATGCAAAAAGGCCGCCCGCAATTCCGAGGGTAGCTATGAACAATATTACAAGAGCTATCTTGTAATCGCGGAATAAAAAGAGCATTAAGGTAAAAACCAATAAACAGGATGTAAGCAAAATGACTAGCAATTCGCTAAAGGATTTTTTTTGATTTGCATATTCGCCTCCATAAGAGATGTAATATCCTTGAGGCAGAGCTATAGTCCGTCCAATATTTTGTTGAATGTCTTTCATTACGCTACCCAGATCTCGCTTATTTAAGCGGGCAGTAACTATGGCAACCGGCTGAAGGTTCTCTCGTGTTATTTCTGCAGTTCCGGACTTAACCTCCAGATGCGCAAATTCTTGCATGGGCTTAATCTTGCCATCCGGTAAAAAGATAAATTGCTGTTTTATTTTATTTATGCTTGCTTCGCCGACATTGGGATAAATCATACGTATATCGGTATACTGTTCTTTTTCGGGGATACTGCCTACTATATTACCAGTCAATTGCGTTTGCATTTGATATTGAAAATTGGCAGGGGAAATTCCGAACTGGGCCAATTTGGGCAAGTTGGGTACAACTTCCACGGAAGGTCCGGCAATAATAATTCCATCAAAAACATCAGCAGTTCCGGGAATTTTTTCAATTTTAGAAGCAACTTTACTAGCCAGTTCGTTAAGTTTTTTTGGGTCGCTGCCAAATATTTTTACTTCAATTGGTTGTACAGAAGCCATAAGATCGCCCAGCATATCGCCTATAACCTGACCAAAATCTATACGCAGGGCAGGCTGTGAAGCTGCAATCCTTTTCCGCAGATCGTCTGAAACCTCTTCTGTGGTCCGTTTCCTGTCTTTTTTAAGCTGGATAAGATAATCTCCATCATTTGGTTCAGTAATGAAAAAACCCATTTGAGCTCCTGTTCTTCTCGAATAGGTCTCAAATTCAGGAATTTGAATAATGATTTTTTCTACTTCACGAAGCATACGGTCGGTTTCTTCAATCGAAGTTCCCGGGGGTGAAGTATAATCCAATACAATAGAGCCTTCGTCCATTTCTGGCAGAAATCCTGTTTGTAACATAGGAAGTATTAGGATAATCGAAGTAAATAGCAAAACAATAAACATTATACTAATAATAGGCCTTTGTATGAAAAATCCAACCCATCCCTGTTTTTTTACTTGTCTGTTTTTTGGAATTCTCTCCGAATATTTCCGCTTAAAATCCGGCAGTAAAATATATATTACAGGCAATCCCAGCCATGTTACAAAAAACGAGCAAATCAGTGTGATTATCATAGTGTTGGTAAGAATGTTGAAATATGCTCCGGCAACGCCGCTCATCAACATAAAAGGAAGGAAAATAACAATGGTACTTAACGAAGAACCTATCATGGATGGAAACAGGTATGTAACCGATTTGAAAACCAGTTCCCGCGTTCCTGTGTCGTGATTCTCTTCGTGTGCTCTATGTATTTGCTCAATAACCACAACTGCATCGTCAATAATAAGCCCGATGGCAGCAGCAATAGCTCCTATTGTCATAATATTAAGTGTGTAACCAATGCTGTATAATGCTGTAATTGTCAACAGTAAGGTCATAGGAATTGTAATTAGAATGGTCATGCTCGCTTTTAAAGAGCGCAGGAACAATACTGCAACCAAAATTGCCAAAAGCAAACCTAACCACAAACTGTCATTTACACTTTTAATTGAATCATTTACAAAATCTGCCTGGTTATAATAGGGCTTCATAACAACTCCTTTAGGCAGGAGCTGTTGTAATTCTTTCTCTTTTGATATTACCTCTTTAGAGAGGTCAACCAAATTTGCATCCGGCTGTTTTAGAATGGCTACCAGCACTGCCTGCTTTCCATTGGCATTTATCCGGGTGTAATCCACTTTTTCATGAATCTCAACCGTAGCAATGTCCTTTATTTTTAACACCCTGTTCCCATCGTTTTTTACCACAACGTTTTCTATATCGCTTTTATCGTAAAGACCTGCATTGGTAATGGTCAGGTACAACCTGCGATAATCGTTCAAATATCCGTTGGAAATAATAAAATTACTTTGGTTTATTGCATTGCTGACAATCTCCGGAGTAACTGAAACAGTGCTCATTTTTTCCGGATTCAGCACAAGCCAGAATTCTTTGATCTTTCCACCAATGACTCCTATCCTGGAAATGCCTTGAATTTGGGACAGGTAAGGCTTTACAATGTAATTTGCTATGAGGTTAAGTTCAATAGGAGTTTTGGTCTTGCTTTCGAGCGTGAACCCCATAACAGGAAGAATAGAGGGATTCATTTTTTCTATCTCAACCTGAACTGTTGGAGGAAGCTGATTTTTTACCTGGTTGATACGCAGTTCAAGCATCTGCAGGCTCTGGTTTATGTTTGACTTCCAATCCAGAAATGCAGAAATTTCGCACGTCCCCCTGCTGGTAGTACTGCGGATAACATTAAGGCCGGGCACTTGTTTAATGGCATTTTCCAATGGACGGGTAACGGATATCATCATCTTATCTACTGGTTGCTCTCCATTGTCTGCAATAATCTTAATCTTAGGAAAGGTGATTTCCGGAAATAACGAAACATGTATGCTTGCGTAAAAATAGAGTCCGCACAATACTATAATAGCCAATACCAATGATATTGGGTTTTTATATACATGAAAGATATTTTTCTTCATCTTATTTTGTAATGATGGTTACTTTAGCGGTATCTTCCAGTCCGTAACTGCCGGTTAGGACTATTCTGTCTGCTGCCGAGAAAAAAGGTTCAAGTATTTCTACCCTCCCGTTGCTTTCAATCCCCTTTTTGATATTGATCCTGACAGCAGTAGAGTCGTTAAGAAGCTTCATTATCCAGAAACCGGTCTGCGTTTCGTCTGTAAGAACAGCCTCTTTGGGCAGAGTATAAGCGTTTTTCTTAGAGTATTTTACAATCTTCACCAGAGCTATGAGGTTTTCAGGAAGATTTTCTGATGCAGATGGCTTAACAATCAGAGTTAAGGTTTGTGCCTGCACATCCATAGCTGGAAGGATAGAACTTATTATCCCATTTATGTGTTTATTATTAGGTAGCACAATTTCGCAGGTTTGACCAGTGCGTATAAATCCAGCCAGTTCAAATGGTGCCTGAAGGTTAAAAACCAGACTACTCTGTTCTGCCAACGAGGCAAGCTCATCTCCTTCTTGTACATAATCTCCTTTTTGATGGGCAACCGAACTCACAATTCCACTTTGTGCCGCAGCAATCCCAAGCTCCCCGTTAAAGTTAAGAATGCTGTCTCCCTGCAGATTCCCGCCCCTTAAGGCAGCAGCCTCCTTTGTGATTACTGTAAACAATAACTGTCCCTTGCTGACTTTGTCTCCCGGGTTTATCTCAACCGAAGAAATAATGCCGGTAGTTACTGAACGCACAACACTTTTTTTCTGAAAAACGGAAATTGCATTCAATTCCATACATTGTGCAAGTGGACCAACTGATACTTGGGTAACCGTAACCGGAGTAGCATTTTTTATACTATCGGCAGTTGATGAGTTAGAATTGCCGCAACTCGTAGATAAGATGACAAAAAAGAGAATAAAAGAGAGTTGTGTGACTTTATTATTGAAAAAAGTATCCATAATTAAGATTATTGCTGCATCAAATAATTAAGTTCGTTAATAATTTCAAATTCCCTCATCTGTAGTTGACATGCGGTCCGGTTGACCGAAATGTAATTTTTCATGGTGCCGATGAGTTCTATAATTGAAACATTACCTTCGTTCATTTGGGATTTTAGCAAGGAAACCAGCTCCTTGGTGGTTGAAAGCTGTGTATTAAGCATATCCAGCGTTTGCCTTGTCGAATACAATTCGGCATTTAACTGCTTAACCTGCGAGGAGTATTGAATTTTGAAATAGTTTTCATAGCTGGAACGGGTGTTCTCCTGGATGCTGAACTTCTGTCTATCCAGTTTTCGCTGATGGCCGTCAAAAATAGGGAAACTCATATTCAAGCCCAAACTGTAGCCCACATTCTTGTATAACCGTGCAGGGTCGCTGCTCATTATACCAGCATCGGAAAACCAGCTTATTTTGGGGACATACCTGATATCGAAACTCTGTCGCTCATTAATAATCCTGAGGCTGTCAAGCTTATATTGTTTAAATAATGGAGAGTCTCCCGGGTTTACCGGTAGGGTCGTCACAAGAGCAGGCATTTCCAAGGCAAACTTAGTTGTGTCACTTATTCCACATATCTGACGGAGAAGATAAACATCCTTAATAAATTGTGTCTGTATTTTGCTCAGGTCTATCTCTGCTGTTTGAACCTCAATTACAAGTGAGAGATAATCGGATTGCCTGTAAATACCTTGTTGAACCAACTGCTTGAGAATCTCCTTGTGCTGGTTCATTAGTGTGAGGTACGAGCTGCTGTTTGTTACTTCGTTATAGTCTGCATAAGTAGTCAGGTACAGGTTCGTGATTACTTTTCTTATATCTGCAGCAGATATTTTCGCACCGTTTTGCCACTTCTGCTTTTGAAGATTGATACTTTCGTACCTGTTTTTTAAATCTCTCCTGTTGAAAATGTATTGAGACACATCCACAACCGATGAATAATTACCACCATTAGTTACGGCTTCGTCATATCCAAAGCTTTTGTACGAAGGGGCGTAAAGAATTTGGCTATTGCTGTTTACCTGTGGTTTATTCGTCGCTGCCACCAGAAGACTGTCTGTAGCAGAGGTTCTCACATTGTTGTTATATTCATTGAGCATAGGATTATTCATTAAACCCCGGGTAATGAAATATTCAAGTTGCTGAGCTTTGGCAAGAGAAAACAAAATGCTACAGAGCAGACAGATCAAAAACAATTTCTTCATTTCGGTAGAATAATTAATCTTTTTTTAAAAATTTACCGGCAGTATCAAATTGCAGGTCAAGAGATTTGCCACCCTTGCTCACTTCTGCTTCAAAAATTGTCTCATTGTTATCATTGGTGATTTTTGCTGCTTCAGTTAATTTATAACCTGCATAATTGCTCTTTACATAACTCAATACCGATACCGGCAGTTGGTCTGTCTTGATTTCAATTTCAAATTGTTTCTTAAGTCCGGCTTTATCGTAATTTGCACTTGCTTCTGCTCCGTTTAATGTAAATTCGGCTTCAAAATCACCGTTCTCCATACTCCAGTCTACCTTTTTAACATTCGGATAATCTTTCTGGAAAGCCTGCTTAACTACGGCAGGAGCATCAATTTTCTTTGATTCCTTTTCCTTTGCAGGTTCCTGTGCAAGCGCATATGTTCCGAGCAATAAAAGTGCTGCAACTAAAATTTTGTTTTTCATTACTTGTTTTTTTAATGATTAATAATTTTTTGAAATAACTCTACAAGAATACAACACAATTCTCAAGGAAATTTAAAGTCGTTTTAAAGATGTCTTCAAATTTTCTTTAGATTTGAACTGTTATTTTGCAAAAAAGGAAGAGATGAAGGTGCTTGTAATAGAAGACGAAATTGCGTTGCTGCAGGATATTAAAAAATACCTTGAGGCAGAGAATATGGTTGTGGAGACAGCCTCGGATTTTCTTCAGGCAACATTGAAAATATCGGATTATGAATATGACTGTGTGGTTGTGGATATAAATCTGCCAAAAGGATCGGGTTTTGACATTATTAGGGAGATAAAGAATCTAAAATTGAAAACCGGAATAATAATAATTTCTGCTAGAAATTCGTTGGATGACAAAATTACTGGATTGAACATCGGATCTGATGATTATCTTGTAAAACCCTTCCATTTGAGCGAATTGAATGCCCGTATAAACTCCATTTTCAGAAGAAGATTTTTTGATGGTAACAATCAAACTGTTTTCAACGAGATCTCAATTGATCATACTGCACGAACGGTAAAAGTAAACTCTGCACAACTTATTCTTACGAACAAGGAGTTTGATTTATTGGAATATTTTATAACAAATAAAAACAAGGTTCTTTCTCAATCTTCCATTGTAGAGCATTTATGGAGAGACGAAGTTGATCTGTTTGATTCGTACACGTTCCTTTATACTCACATCCGCAATCTAAGAAAGAAACTGGAGGATGCCGGTTGCTGCAGTTATCTGAAATCGGTTTATGGAATTGGTTATAAATGGCAAGAACAATGAAATTACTATCTGCTACGAACCGCTTCTATCTGATGAGCATATCGATATTTTTCATCTTTGCAGGTGTAATGCTGAATTACTCAATCCGCTTCAACCTGAAAGAGGAATTGGATGAGCAACTATGTGCAGAACAGGTGCATATATCCAAAGCAATGCGATTGATGGATTCATTAAGCAGCCCATTACTGCCGCTGAATGATAACTTTTTTGTACAGAAGGCAAAGCCTGGCATAATTATGATGCCTGTATTATTTGATTCATTAATGTATGATAATGTAGAAAAAGAAGATATTCCATACAGATTAATCCGCTTTTCCGCACAGACAATTCGCTATAATTACATCGTTACAATTAAAAAGTCTGAGATTGAATCAAATGATCTTGCGTTAACCATTTTTATTAGTTTAATGCTGGTATTTGGGCTTTTCTGTATAATGCTTTTTGTGTCCAACTATTTTTTTAGCAAAAAACTTTGGTCCCCTTTTCTGGAAACTATAACTGTAATTAAGAATTTAAAGATTAACGACCGCAGTACCAATGTCGAATTTCCAACAACCCATATTCAGGAATTTAATGAATTGAACAGATCTTTGCAACAAATGCTGGAACGAATAAAATCAGATTTTCTGCGAATGAAGGATTTTTCTGAAAACGCTTCTCACGAGTTACAAACTCCACTTACAATAATTCATTCCAAGCTTGAGAGCCTGTTGCAAAGTAAAGAGCTGCATAAAGAAGATGCCAAACTCATAAGTCAGGCACTGGAAAGCGCCGTTCGTCTGTCACGATTAAATAAAACACTCCTATTGCTTACAAAAATCGAAAACAGACAATTCGAGCAAAAGCAAACAATTAATTTTTCGGAAGTTTTTACTAAATACATAGAGCTTTACTCGGACATGATATCCGGAAATAAACTGAGAGTTGAATTGAATAAAGAAGAGGAGTTTTATTGGAATCTGCACTCGGTTCTAGCGGACATTTTAATTTCAAATTTATTGGGTAATGCTATAAAACATAATATTCAAAACGGAAATCTTCTGATAAACGTCAAGAGAGAGGGTTTCCAGATCAGTAACACGGGTTTGGAACCGGAATTCCCTACAGAATTATTATTTTACAGATTTAAGAAAAGCAACCATTCTTCCGATCATCTTGGTCTGGGATTGGCTCTGGTGAAAGAAATTGTCGATACTAACGGGATGCAGATTACCTATACATTTGAAAACGGAATACATATGATAAAAGTAACCGGAGTTACTTGCTAAAAACTATGACAAAGCGCAGTGTTACGCTGTATAACGTTTCTGTCTGCGCCAGAATTCGCCGTTAGACTTGTTTCCACCGTTGAATTTATCTGACTGGAAAGATTTTTTCTCAGAGGAGTTATAGTTCCTGCCTGCCAGTGTTTCAGGGTTTTGTACAACGGTTATTTTTTTGCCGGTCAATTTCTGGATTCCTTTTAGAAGCAGTACCTCTTCGGAATTACAAAACGACAAGGCAACTCCGCCGTATCCTGCTCTTCCTGTACGGCCTATCCTGTGTACATAGGTTTCGGGTACCTCAGGCAGGTCATAATTTATAACGTGAGACAACTGGTCTATGTCTATCCCCCTGGCGGCAATGTCTGTGGCAATCAATACCCGGGTTTTACGGTTTTTGAAATTTGAAAGCGCACTTACGCGGGCGTTCTGCGATTTATTGCCATGTATGGCTTCGCTAACGATGCCGGCTTTACAAAGGGATTTTGCTATTTTGTCTGCACCGTGCTTGGTGCGGGAAAATACTAATACAGACTCTTTTTCTTTGTCTTGCAACAAGTCTATTAGCAAGTCTGTCTTTTCAGATTTCTCGGCATAATAGAGATATTGATCAATAGAGTCAACAGTAGATGAGACAGGAGTAACAGCAACTTTGGCAGGATTTCTCAAAATTGAATTTGCCAGCGAATCTATTTCCGCCGGCATTGTTGCAGAGAAGAAAAGAGTCTGTTTCTGCTTAGGCAGAAGGGGCAGAATACGTTTAATATCATGTATGAAACCCATATCCAGCATTCTGTCAGCCTCATCCAGGACGAAAAATTCGACAGTCTTCAGATTTATATACCCTTGATTAATCAGGTCCAGCAGTCTGCCAGGTGTAGCAATCAGAATATCGATACCGTTTCTTAATGCATCGGTTTGAGACCTTTGTCCAACACCGCCGAAAATAACGGTATGGTGCAGTGAAGTGTATTTTCCATAGGCAGAAAAACTCTCGCCGATCTGAATAGCCAACTCTCTTGTTGGGGTAAGAATGAGAGCCTTTATCTCTTTGCTTCTTCCCTGTTTTACGTTTCCGTACAGCTTTTGCAGTATTGGGATTGAAAATGCAGCAGTTTTTCCGGTGCCTGTCTGGGCACAACCCAAAATGTCAGAATTATTTAGAATAATTGGAATAGCTTCTTGTTGAATAGGGGTAGGAGTTGAATAACCCTCTTGTACCAGAGCCTTTAAAATAGGCTCAATAATGTTTAGTTCTTTAAATGTCATTTAATATGATTAGTGATACCGCCGTTATTGATAATTGAAACGGCATAGATATAATTGTGGCAAAGTTACAACTAATAAATGACTTTGACAATATTTTGTCTGATTAACATGACAAAACATAAGCAGGCCACTTATACCGATGGCTACAAATATGTGAAAACTTATAATTTTAGTCTTTAAGTGCATTCAGGTAATACTCTGCCTCACCGGGGAATTTCTCCTCGAAAGTGGGAAAGTCGGTACTACCAAGAAAAACAATCTCTTCATCTGTGAAAACTAACTCATCCTCATTTTGAGCTGGATCTCTTTTCATTAACTCATTAAAGTCAAACTTTTTTTGTTCCATTGTGTTAAATATATTTTTTTCTTTAGTGACTCAATTATGAAAGAAGCTTTTGAGCTTAGCAATACTTAAAGTTATAAATTTTTAGCTGTCAATCCAAATTTTTGTGTTTTTTTATTTAATATCGTCATAAAACTTAGCAATTATTACCGGAATGTAAGGGATCAGTTACAAGAAACCAATACCCAATGTGAGGATACAAATGGGGTAATTTTTCGCAACAAATGTTGCGACCTCCTCCTTCCCGTTTAACTCAACAACCTCAGCCCCAGTCTGAGAAAGGTTTTCTTTAAAGACTTCTTTAGGAGTTTTTATTTTTTTGGAGGATGATTCGTTCTTAAAAGGATAGTCAGATATAAAAGGGTAACCGCAACACTTATTGAATTGGTCAGGATTGCAAAAGATAAGGGATGCAAAATCGGAAAAGATATAGGAATCATCTCCTATAACGAATCCCCAATAAATGAAATTATTCTGGATGGGCTCACTGTAATATCTACAGACTTTAACCAGATGGGGCAATTGGCTGCCAAAATGATTATGGAGAAGCATTTCAGAAAAACAAAGTGTGATTTCCGTTTGATCAGAAGGAGCACGTTTTAGGGAGCTCTTTTAAATTAATGTCTTATGTATATTTTCTTTGAGCTTGACGAATAAAGGAAATCAGAGAAATTTACACGGAGTATTCTTTGTTTATAAACCGGACACCTCAAGTGAACGCTATTATAGTTTGATAATGGAACATATTTTTGCAAGGTTGTATAAACACTACGAAAATGAGTATAAAGCTTTCAAAAAAAGAAGCCGGAAGGAGATTAGCTAATTTACGAAAAGTAAAAGGATTGTCTCAGGAAGATTTGGCAAAAAATCTGGGAATCTCCAGACCTTCATTGGCTCAAATTGAGTTGGGTAACAGGAGTATTGATATAATTGAATTTCAGAAATTATCTATTATTTTAGGGTTCTCTTTGGACGAATTCGTAGACAGGGATTTTGCAGTAAGTCAAAATCTGGAAGAGGATTTGTATGCTAAAACTTATGTAAAACCAAAATTTACAAGCATGGTAAAAGAACGCATATCAATGCCTGTCTTTCAATTAGATAAATTCCGTAATATTCTCCTTTACATCATAGAACACTGTGTGGGCAAGCCGAATGTTGGTGAGACAGTACTCTACAAGCTGCTCTACTTTTCTGATTTCAACTATTACGAATTATATGAAGAACATTTAACCGGAGCGACATACCGGAAATTGCCATATGGCCCGGTTCCCCAGAAATTGGACATAATCATTAACCAAATGATTGGAGAGAAGCAGTTGCTTAGGGTTAAAACTGAATATTGCGGATACCCGCAAACACGTTATCTGCCATTGGTAAAACCGGATTTAACGGTATTAAAAGCAAGTGAAAAGGAGGTTGTTGACAGAGTTATAGAACAATTTGGCGATTGGTCTGCCACTGCAGTAAGCATCTATTCTCATAAGGATATGCCTTGGTTGGCATCAAAAGAAGGAGAGGAAATCAATTACGAACTTGCATTTTACAGAGAAGCCCCCTATTCTGTAAGAAACTACGGAGAAGAATTTGAATAACAATGAACTTCGACGAACTTGCAGAATTTAAAAGGGATTTGAAAGCTCTTTCAAAAAGGTACAGGACATTACATGAAGACCTCAATGTAGTGAAAATGGTGTTGGAAACGTGTATTATCAAAGTGAAGAAAATTGCATGCAAGTCACTAAAAGGCCGTGGAGTAAACTCTGGCTTGCGACTGATCTATGCATACTTCAAAGAGGAACAGCGAATAGTATTCATAGAGCTATACCACAAGAACGAAGATAGAATAGTAGTAGAAGTTTACTTTTCCAGCACCGCTCCAAGAAAATAATCGATACACATTGCCGGGAACTCCAGACCCTTCTCATCGTAATAAATCTGTTCTTCATTTTCATCTACAAGAAAAATAACTTCTGCATCCTTTACCTCAACCAGGCATGATGGTCTGGTTCCTTTGTATGCCCCGGTAAGCAGGCGAAGTGCATCGTAGCTGACTGGCTGAATCTGAATATCGCTAACTCCATCCGGAATATCCATCCAGTTTTTGTATTCCATATGGGTTGCTGTATCGATAAAGCTAACATATTTCGAAGCGTTTGAAGACTTAATGTCGCGAGTTTCAATTGTTTTTGTACCAGCCAGAATTTGGTCGAAGAAGGTTTGCTTGATGCTGAGAGTAAGAGTTTTCATATCTTCTGAATATTTTTTCCTAAGATACTTATTTTCTATTACTTTATTTTGACTTTCATGAAATTTCCAATTTTTATCTGGTTAAATTCGGCCTTTGTACTTCTTCCTGTTCCAGACGAATTTCAGCTTTATTGCATCGGATTTGCATTCGGAGACACATTTCCCGCAAACAAGACATTCGGAGTTGGTAACCAGACCTTTGTTGTTTGAGATATAGTCGGTAATAGGGATCATTACCAGACAGCTTTTTTCACACCTGCCACACCGGGTACATTTACCGGTATCGACAACCGGTATCAGACGGGAGTAGCTGGCGCCTGCTGCACATATCGCCCCCATGAAACATAGATTTTTGCATCCCCACCTCCTTTCGAGGAACAGGCTCAGAATTAAAGCAAATGAAACATCGATAACCCATATTAGTTTGTAGTGCTCATTAAAATCGGGTTTTAAAAATGTAGGCATAATCATGAAATCGTGTGTAATGCCTCTTGCGCTATTCATAAAATAGAATGATATGGAAGATGCAAAGAAGAGAATGAGGAATGACAGCCTTAACCAGACCATAGGTTTGTGCCATTTCATTTTGATTATTGAATGTTGACTGGCCAAATCAGCACAGGTGCCCATGAAGCAGAACCAACCACAGCCGACCCTGCCGAACAAAGGAGAGAGAAGAATGAACGTCATCCAGATTATCATCACAAAAGTGATTACGCCCCAATAGATTGAATGCCAGATAAATCCTATGGCAAAAAACCGGAAGAAGACCGGTGTTAATAACAGGAAAATAACTCTCGACATAAAGTTGAGAGAAAATAACTTTTTCATTTTTTTAACTGTTAAGGGTTGGTCATTACTGGTAACATATTTAAAAATGCGAGCACAGAGCAGTTGAGCAGATCGACCAAAGTATGTGATATACATGGTAATACGAGGCTTTCACTTTTTCTGTATACATAAGACCACACGATTCCCATAGTGAAAACCGAAATGAACATTTCGACAGTAAGCATGTTTACCGAGAAGAGGCCCCAGATTAAAGGATGACCAACTGCGAATAGGATTGACGATACAATAGCTTTAATCCAAAAATGTATTTGGGGGAATTTGTCCAGCATGTAACCTCTCCAGAACGTCTCTTCGAAAAATGGATTGATAATTGCGACCAGTAACCATAAGACAATCAGATAAACAGCATCGAAAAGATGAAAATTCATTAAGAAAATCGGTAATGGTATCAGCCCGACAATTAACGATAGTGTTACGGCTGATAACTTAAACTTGAATCCTTTAAAATAGTCGATCGGCTTAGTTCCACTCTTTTTATAATCGAGATATATGACCAGGCCGATAGCCATCCAATAAGTTAATACAACTGGTATCCATGCCCAGTTTTTTAGAAAAATAAAACAAGATCGCCCTACAACGACTCCGAGTAAAATAATGACAAAAGGTGTGATCAGGAATTTTAGGTACTTTTTTGTTTCGTCATTCATAGTCTTAGAATTTTTCGGTGAAAGTAGCGGGTTGTCTTCAGTATCAGAAATTATTGTGATGTATGGGAATAATATGTGATGTACGGGAACATCTGTGACGAAAAGAGTACCAGGCCAGTTTTATCGTATCTCTGTAATCACTGCTTTCGATAAATTCCTGGACCCCGGAATCTTGAAATTCAGCTCGTCAATCGTAAAAAAATATCCCCTTGCATTGCCCGTAATATCGCTTACTTTATCGAGGTTGACAATATAAGATTTATGACATCTTATAATCCTGTCTGATTTTGAGAAGATTTGTTCAATTTGTTTAAGGCTGATGCGGATCATTGTTTTTTCGACATGATTGTCTTTATTGAAAAAACAGGTACAGTAATTCTCTTCGGCCTTGATGCAATACAGGTCGTTGCAGACAAGTTCAACTTTTACTTTGGTATTGGGAGATGTTATATTTACTATTTCAGAATTTTCCTGTTTGCTGATTTTAGTTTCTTTGATTTTTTCTATTGTTTCAAGAGCCAATAACTGATGCTTTTTATATAAGCTTTTTTCAAAGTAAAAGACAAATATTATTATTGGCAAAATCCCTATAGTAATGGTCCTAACAAGAACTGAGAGTAAGAAGAGGAAAAAGTGGCTGTTGTTATCTGGATTATCAAACTGATATCCAAATAGTCCGTTCAGCATGCCAATCGACAGAATTGTCAATAAGAGAAATACTATTGTTTTCTGGACATTCCATTTTTCGGAGTCGAATACTTTTGGGAGAACCAGGGGGAAAGCCATATTAAACATGCTCATGGTAAAAAATGTGATGAAACCGTATGCGAAGACTTTAAAGAACTGTTCCGATATAAAATCTGTATTATGGGACGGATTGAAAGCGAATAGAAAAAACATTATAAACAACCCGAACAGAAACGGCACTATCAATTTCTGCCGGTATGTTTCGTAAAAAGGAAAAGGCCTGTTCAGCCATGTTTTTAGTTTAGACCTTCTCATTATATTTCTTCTAGAACTTTGCCCTCACCAGCACTATTCCTGTGTTCTTCTTGACTTCCTTTATGTATTCAGTCAATGGCACCTGGTTGATTACAACTTTTTTCTGAGTAGATGAGGCGTGTATGAAAGTGAGTTTGTCGCCCTCTTTATAGATAATGCCGACGTGTGAGATGTCTATTCCCGGGATTGTTGTTACAAAGCCCAACATGTCTCCGCTATGGATGCGCTTTGCATTGATATCAATCTTATCGGTCGGCAGAAAGAAATGCTTTCTCGAATTAATCTCGCTTTCCTTAGCTTTCACCTTGTTTATCAGATCTTCTTTTCCCTTGAGTTGTTTATATTGATCTGTATTGGAGGACATTATATACAAGTTGAAGTCGATACGTTCTCCCCCGGCCCTCCTGGATACATCCTTAACAATCCCCTTATGCTGGTTGGTATAAATCCAGTCCGATGTATAGTGGAGCCTGTCGGTGTAGTCATTTATCACCCCCTCCCTATATCGCAACCACCTCAGCTGGTTGCAGAAATTGTCGAAGTTAAGGTCCCGGGATTTAACTGTCATGGCCAGAGCAAATACATTCTCGACAAATGTCGTACAGTCCAGCTCCTGCAGGTCTATCACCAAACCCTCAGGTTCGATTTCCAGTGTGTAGCCGACGTACGGAACACCTACAAAGAATTTAGCAGTCTCGATTACCAGCTGGTCTGTAGGCAGATTACGCTTGTCGAAGATGTAGTCAATATATCTGTCAAAGACAAAGCGGTCCTCCGGTTGGTAATAAATTCCTGGTCTGTCTGTCTGAAATACTTTAGAACTGCTTGCCTCTTGGGCAAACGAAGTGAAAACCAGAAAGGAAAGGGCTATAGAAAATAATGTTTTTTTCATCGTCATTCGTTTTTTAAGTCTATTGTTTTGTCGTGTCACGCCATGGTTCCTGTGCCACCATGCTACAGCACGTCGTCAAGAGTTATTATGTTGGCGGCAACAGCATAAATTGCCATTGCAGAAGTTGTTTTAATTCCAAGCTTGGCGCTGATGTTTTTTCTGTGGGTTACCACGGTATGGGTGCTTATAAACAGTTTGGCAGCAATCTCTTTTGCCGTTTCTCCTTTAACCAGCAGCTTCAGCACCTCATTTTCTCTGTCAGACAGCAAATTGTTTGAGAGAATCCTTTTCTTTTCTTGTCTTAGATTTTTTTCGATAATTGCCAGCACCGCCTCAGGGGAATCATCCAGACAGATATAATCCTGACAGAATTTGCAGATTTCTCTGGTATAGAGGGAGGTTATTATGCCAATAATGGCAGAATTCCTGAAATTATCGTGGAATTTATTGAAAATACGGTGATTATCGCGGTAACTCTGAGCATTTAACAGAATAATGTCATAGTGGTCATGCTCCTCATCCGAAACAAACTCGCTAATCGACTCGCTTTGTCTTATTTTAAAGGTGTGCTCAGACTCACGGATAATGGCTTTCAGCCCTTCCAGAACGATCCCGGAAGGCTCTATTATCAATATATTATATACTTTGTTCAATCCGTATTCTGTTTTTGTTCAAGTATCTCCACAAGGGGAATTAATATCTCATTCTCAATTTTTGAGTGAGCTTTCAGATCCTTTTCAAGCTCAAACAAATGGAGCAGGATATTTCTTCTGAGCCGGTAGCTGTTGCCGTGAGGGAGAAATTTTATCAGAAGGCTTTTCAGATCATCGAGCTTCTCCTCTATGTCGTCGTGATGACTCTTATACTCATTGACCGAATAGTGAGAATCCGGAATAGCTGTCTCTCCGTCTGATGTGTTTTGATAAAGTTTAAGAATGTACGGAAATGCCACATTGTTTTCATAGGCGAAGTGTTCGTCTACCTCTATACAATAGTCGTTGAAAAACTCTTCGAGCATTTTGATCTCTTTCTTGGCGTCTGTTTCAGCCATTTTCCTGATATCGGCGGTAATTGCAGGATATATCTCGCTCTGGAAATAGTCGTGTGATTTTTTAAGATAATCCACAATTACTGTTATATCAGAAATCCGTAGTTTTTCCTCCGGTTCGTAAAATCTGTTAATCTGCATATTAAGCAGGGTTAGAAGAACTGCCGGATTAAGATTATGCTCCCGGCATATTGCATCAATTGTTTTCTCCTGAACTCCTAAATATAGGCCCAACCTTTCCAGTACCAGAATTATCCCGGGGCTGTTCCCGATTGCCTCGGCCACCTTGGTTTTTTTTGTAAGCGAATCCATATGTGAACAATTTTTCCTTCCGGATACAAAAGTAGGTATTTAAATGAATAATTGTCCATACCTGATTATTGGGATAAGTGTGAAAAAAATTACCCATTAAATGGGATTGTCCCTTCTTCTGTTTTCCTCTTACTTTGCAGAATGAATTTACCGGGGGAAAACGATTTATACCTCTCCGCTTTAAAGGCCGGTGAGGAGGGTCTGATTATAAGGGTCAAAGGGCGCGGGGCGTTTCGTCAACGTATTACCGAAATGGGCTTTATTAAAGGGAAAAGAGTGAAGGTAATCAAAAACGCACCGCTACAAGATCCTGTTGAATATGAAATAATGGGTTACAATGTATCGTTAAGACGCAGCGAGTCAGGAATGATACAGGTAATAAGGGCTGACGGCTCCGGCAATCCGGTCAATTCCGGAAAGGTAAGGTTTGACGGGATATTAGATAAGTCGGGATTAAAAAGGAGCACAGGAGAGAAGGACAGGAACATAAATGTGGCCCTTGTAGGAAATCCAAACAGCGGAAAGACTACCCTGTATAATTTTGCATCCGGCTCTCACGAAAAGGTGGCTAATTACGGCGGAGTTACGGTGGATGCGCGAGAAACTAAATTCAAAAAATCTTCATACCTCTTCCGGATTACGGATCTTCCGGGAACTTATTCAATTACAGAGTATTCCCCCGAAGAGCTTTTAGTAAGGAGACATATTCTTGAGGAAAAACCGGATGTAGTTGTCAATGTTATAGATGCTTCCAATCTTGAGCGGAACCTCTATCTGACCACGCAGCTCATTGATATGGATATTAAGGTGGTAATAGCACTTAATATGTTCGACGAGTTGGAGAAGAGAGGGGACAGGCTCGATTATGAGACATTGGGAAGAATGACAGGCATTCCAATTGTTCCGACTGTTGCCTCCAAAGGGAGAGGCATAGACCGGTTGTTTGATAAGATAATTGAGGTATATCAGGAGAGAGATCCTGTTGTAAGACATATTCATATCAACTACGGATCCATCATAGAGAGTGCCATATCCCATATAGAGCCTTTAATTGAAGAAAACAAAGCGATTACGGACAGATTCTCTTCCCGTTACCTTGCCATTAAGTTGCTTGAATCTGACAGTGTGACATATAAGCAGATTGCCTCCTGTCCAAATTTCGACAGGATAAAAAACAGATGTGAGATTGAGGTAAAAGCTATCGAAAGGGAGTATAAAGAAAACGCTGCCAGTGTAATTACCGATGCAAAGTATGGGTTTATTGCCGGTGCTCTTAGCGAGACATTTAGACCCGGTACCGCGAGAGACCGGAAAGGGAGGTTCAATATTGACGACATTCTGACACATAAATATCTTGGACTTCCCGTTTTCCTCTTTTTTATGTGGCTGATGTTTCAGGTAACCTTCACTTTGGGGAGTTATCCCATGGATTGGATAAACGTAGGTGTGGGATGGCTGGGGGAGCAGGCAAAGCACCTGATCTCACCGGGGCCGCTGAGGGAGTTGATAGTTGAGGGTATTATAGGAGGAGTGGGAGGAGTTATAGTTTATCTTCCCAACATCTTAATCCTCTTCTTCTTTATCTCTTTTATGGAGGATACCGGCTATATGGCAAGGGCATCCTTTATCATGGATAAGCTTATGCATAAAATAGGATTACACGGTAAATCATTTATTCCTATGCTCATGGGTTTCGGGTGCAACGTGCCGGCAATCATGGCAACCAGGACCCTTGAGAACAGGAAGGACAGGTTGCTTACAATGATGATTATTCCGTTTATGTCATGCAGTGCAAGACTGCCTGTTTATGTTCTTATAATTTCGGCATTTTTCCCGTATAATCAGGGGCTGGTAATGATTTCAATTTATATGGCCGGAGTGTTTATTGCCATTTTAAGCGCCCTGATGATGAAAAAGGTGTTCTTTGCAAAACAGGATATACCCTTTGTTATGGAACTACCTCCCTATCGTATTCCAACTCTGCGAAGTACTTTACTGCACATGTGGCGCAAAGGGGCTCAGTATCTCAGGAAGATGGGGACCATAATACTGGCGGCTTCGGTACTTATATGGGCGCTTGGGCGCTATCCTGTGGTAAAGGAGTATTCTGTAAATTACGATGAGCAGATAGAGCAGATAGCCTTAAGCGAGAAGATCCCCGGGACTGAGAAAAATGAGATGATTAAAGGTATGGAGCTTGCAAAAAAGGCGGAGGAGCAGGAGGCTTCTTATATAGGAAGGCTTGGACACTTGATTGAGCCTGTAATAAAACCTCTCGGTTTTGACTGGAAGATAGGTGTAAGCATACTTACGGGACTGGTGGCCAAAGAGGTGGTTGTAAGTACTATGGGAGTGCTCTACCAGGTAGATGCTGCCGGTGATGAGAATTCCAACACTCTTCAGAGCAAATTAAAGGACGAGAAAGTTTTTACCCCTCTGGTCGCATACGGTTTCATGCTCTTTGTGCTCATCTATATCCCGTGTATCGCAACTGTTTCCGCTATAAAAAAAGAGGCAGGCTGGAAATGGGCCCTTTTTAGCGTGATTTATACCTCAACCGTAGCGTGGATGGTCGCTTTTATAACCTTCCAGACAGGAATGCTCTTCACATAATACTTAATAATATGGTGCAAAACATTATCGTTATAGCAATACTTGCGGCAGCAGCCGGGTATTTTATATACAAAGCAATAAAGAGGAAAAGAACATTAAAGAATGACTCATGCGGGGATTGTACTGGCTGTTCCTTCAAAATTTCCAGCTGATCATATAATGTAAATCGTCGGAAACTGCCACATCTTCCGATGAATGGCAAATCCAGTTGCCTTGCAAACCATTGTTCAACGATGTTAATTCAAAATGCGATAATGCAATCCCTAAATCAATATCGTGCATCCCCATTGACTCGTATATTTTATTTTTCGACTTCTTAAAAAAATGAAATTCATTTGCTGATACATCAAAATAGACCCTCCAGGGCTGAGTATTTCCGGATGATGGAGCCAGCCTTACCATCTCCAATGAATCGGAATAATTATTTATTGCTCCGGCTCCAAGTGGAATTTTCGACAGATAGTCAAAAAATAATTGATTCCAAGGGAGTCTTCTGGAGGCATTGGCAGTAAGTCTGAGAAATTTCTCCTGAAGTGTCTGTTTATTTGCCGAATAACCAATTACAACTATGCTGGGTATAACAAATCCAGCTTCAATTTTTACCTCCCGGAAATATTTGTGATCGAAGTACCCTATCCAGCATGTTGCTAGGCCCATTTCTGTTGCCTTAAGAACGAGCTTCTCCATTACATACCCGTAGTTTAATCTGGCGGCAGGGGTAGATTTTGTTATCCCCAGAATATAGGTGTTGTTCCCCTTGATTACACCATAATCGAGTTTCATTTTTTTATCTTCGTCACCCTTTTCGAGGATGAATAGGTTTATCTTCTGATCACCTTCGAATATGCTGTTATTAATACTCTTGCTATTTTTGCTGATGAAATCTTCAAGGGCTTTTTTGTCTGCAGGTGTGAGGTGTTCCTGATTGAATGTCCTGCAGGATTTGCGCTTTTTAATTGTTTCAGTGATGCTCATGCTCATTATTAGTCGGGTGTGTGAAGTAAAATTTTGCTCCGGCTGTGTAGGTTGAATCTATCCAGATCTCACCTCCCAGCCTGTTAATTATCTGTTTGCAGATTGCCAGACCCAGCCCGGTGCCCTGTTTATATTCGTCCAGTTTTTCGAACCGGTTGAAAATATTTTTTTGTTTATTCCTTGGAACCCCTATGCCTGTATCGGCAACAGAGAAAAGTATCCTATTCCGTTCCTCCTCCACAAAATAGTCGAGGGTTATTGATCCCGCCTCGGTAAACTTATTGGCGTTTGTGATCAAATTTATCAGAACCTGAATAAGTCTCTTGGGATCGGTCCTAAAGGTATAATTTTCTTTAGAAGGGCTGAATAAATAATCGATTGCCGGTTTACGAAGATGGTAAGTTGTACTGAGAACCTGCTGTATCAGAGAGTTTACCTCAACTTCTGCAAAAGAGAACTTTATATTGCCGGTCTCCAACCTGGAGATATCCAGAATATCATTGACGAGTGTCAGAAGGATCTCGGAATTCTGAGAGACCAGCTGATTATATCTGTTTTTCTCTTCGGGCTCAAGGGATTCGGTGGAGAGAATATCGGAAAAACCAACAATGGCATTCAGGGGTGTGCGTATCTCATGACTCATATTTGCCAGGAACGAAGTTTTGAGTCTGTCGGACTCCTCTGCCTGCTCTTTAGCCTCAATCAGCTCTTTTTCGTGGAGCTCCAGACTCCGCCTGAGCCGCTTGTTTCTGGACCAGATGATTGTCATATAGATAAACAAGCACACAATTATAAGCGAGATACAGGAGATAATAATTATATAGTTTTCGTATTGAGAGACACGCGGGTCTTCGCTCTCTATAATAATACTGTTTAAAGGTAAATTGTCCTCTCTTATCCCGAGTTCATCCAGTTTCCGCTTGTCGAATTGATACTCCCCTTCGGTAGAAACAAACCACACAGGGTCTGTTTTTCCTTTATAATAGTTTTTAATCTGGTTAACGATAAAGATGGCGTTTGATCCGTACCTTGGAATGAACCCTCCAATGGCAATACTTCCTATTCCTGTGCTTGAGAGAGAGAAGACGGGAATCTTCGGGTTAGCGGCAACAAGTTTCGCAAGAGAGGTGCTGACTATTCTGATACCCTCTCTATTTACCCTCCAGGTGCCCAGCAAAATTACACTGTGCTCCGGAAGTGACGCTATAATTTTTTCCGACTGTTCGATAGTAAATTTTCTCCCGTCTACCAATATTAAACCCAGTTCCGGATATTTTTGCATCTCTTTTCTTACAAGTGCCTGCAGAGAAACTCCTCCGTAGGTTTTGTCGGATACAAAAACAATAGTAGATACATCCGGATAAAAGCTTTTAATCAGTTCTATATTTTTGACAACATTGTACTCTGTGAGAATACCGCCTCCGGCACCTAATCTGGTGGCCCTTTCAGCCATATTCAATGAGTTTGGCATCCAATCGGTACTAACAGTGTCTTTTGGTAACTCAATTCCATTCTGACTGGCAAACGCAGCAAAAAATGGCACTCCCTCCGGAATTTTTTCAAGTTGCAGAAAAGCTGCCCACGCCTCTTGCCCTAGTAATATTATGGCTTTAAGATTTTGATTCTTATATTTCTTCATAATTGAGGCGACCTCTTTTGTCCAGTTGTGAGCTTCATCGCCGAAGTTTTTGCATCCCAGATCCTCTATGATTACCACATGAGGTTCCTGGATTCTAACTACATTACCTTCGAAGTCCGCAATAAAATCGGACATTCTTTTGGTGTCTGGGTTGTAGGAAGAGATTAATAGATATATGCCGCTTTTTTGATTGTCTGTCCTGTTTTGGGCAAAAAGTCCTGCGGAAAGTAGTGCGAAGAAAATCAGAAATCTTAATCTCATATTGAAAACCGGTTAAATATTTTTCCGGTTGCTTATTGTTAAACTGATCAGCGACAAAAATCCACATAACAGCATTGTAAGAGCCTGGGATTCGTGTGATATCGTGGCAAAAACAACCCCTGTTGTCTGGGAAATTCCATATACAGAAGCAAGTGCAAGAGAGATTATAAAATGATAGGCACCTATTCCTCCCTGTACAGGAACTACCCATCCCAAACCGCCTATCATCATCAGAAAGAGAGCATCTCCGGCTCCGAGCCCGTATACAGCGGGGAAGGCCAGAATTGTAGTCCAACTCATCAGCCAGTAGCACACCCAAAGTAAAACTGTATATGAGAGGAACAACCACTTTTGAGGCATTCTGAAACCGGAACGCACTCCGGAAATAATCCCTTTTACAATTTGGGTGATTTTTCTGAGAATTGGGTGCTTTTCACGGTATTTGTAAACTATGTAGAGGAAAACAGCAAAAGCAAACATAGTTGCTGCTGCCATCCAGACCAGATTTACAGAGAACTTCTGCTGAAGTGCATTAATAATTTCGCGATCGATAAATGTTCCGAATGTATCCCACGAGAATATGAGAATAGAAAAAAATACGACGACCAAAGAGAGCACATCTATGCTTCTTTCAAGCACAACGGTTCCTGCAACCGTCTCAAAGGGGATTCCGGTCTTGCGGGTGATCACTCCGCATCTAGCGAGCTCTCCTGCGCGAGGAATGGCAAAGTTGGTAAGATATCCGATATTTATTCCGTCCCACGAGTCACGTCTTTTGACTGGTTTCCCCAGTGGAAGCATTATCAGCCTCCAGCGCAGAGCCCTTATTAGAAAGGCTAATATGCTGACGATCATTGATACTCCTATCCACCAAAAGTTTGCGCTTTTAAGTCCCTCCACAAAGTCTTCCCACTTAACCCCTTTGAAAGATACCCATAGAAAAAAACAGGCAATTGCAAGCAGGATGATGTATTTAATTGCGGAGTAGAACTTCTTCATTACAAAACTAACTTGTTTGTGCTGGAATCCGGGAATACTACGTTAGGCTTAAAATTTAGAGCCTCTTCCGGAGTCATGTTGGCAAAGGACATTACAATGATGAGATCGTCTATGGAGAATTTATGAGCAGCGGCTCCGTTTATTCCAATCTTTCCGCTTCCTCTATCTCCTTTTATGACATAGGTCTCTAACCTCTCTCCATTGTTTATGTTCACAACCAATACCTTCTCATTTGAGAAAAGTCCGGCAGCCTCTGCGAGATCTGCATCTATGGTTATGCTGCCGATGTAATTCAGATTTGCCTCTGTTACACGGGCTCTGTGGATTTTTGATTTTAATATTTCGAGTTGCATTTTACTTCAATTTTATATTGTCTATCAACCTCACCTTCCCGGCGAAAACTGCGGTACAAAGCTGCACATTTTCTGCCTCATTCCAATTGTCAAAAGCGTGCAAAGTTAATGAATTTACAATTTCTACATACTCTGCTTGCAAAAGTGGCTCGGAATTTATCTTATCCGTTACCCATTGTGTTAATTGCTGCGGAGTCATTGTTTCATTTGAAACTCTTCCATTTTTTACCATGTCGCGGGCAGCTTTTAGCACCTGGTATATTTTGGGAGAAACTTTGCGGTGTCCAGGAGTGAGCAGCATATTTCTGGAGCTCATTGCCAATCCGTCTGCCTCCCTCAATATCGGGCAAGCAACAATCTCAACCGGATATCCGAGATTTTTGCAGAGATATCTGATTATGGCCAGCTGCTGAAAATCTTTCTCTCCAAAAAATGCATAGGAGGGTTTGATAATATCGAAAAGACGGGTTACAACCTGTGCCACTCCGTTAAAATGACCCGGCCTGCGGGGACCCTCTCCGGTCTTGTCCAGACCTCCAAGGTCAAAAATGCGGGTATCGAGCTGTGAAACCTTATTCTTTGTATGTGGATAAATATCTTTTACCGATGGTACGAAAACCAATAATGCACCGGCCTCTTCCAGCTTTTTGCAATCGGCTTCAACTCTCCTTGGGTAGCGGGCGAGATCGTCGGGATTATTGAATTGTGTAGGGTTAACAAATATGCTTACAACAACATACTTTGTATGTGTTAAGGCAGCCTTTACAAGAGAGATATGTCCCTGATGCAGAGCACCCATAGTTGGTACAAATCCAATCTTGCAGTCTTTTGGTAAAGAATTAAGTGCTTTCTGAAAATCGGCCAGTGAGTAACAAATATTCATTAAGTGAATTTTTTTTTGCAAAAGTAGAAAAAAGAATAGACCTTTGCAATGAGATTGACAGATGTGTCAAACATATGTGACGGACAGGATTGTTAGGATTATTAACGATATAACATAATGAAAATGATTGAAAAAGAAAATATTGGCGAAACTGAAAAGAGAATTTTGGAAGCTGCAAGGATTGTTTTTTTGGAAAAGGGGCTGGACCGTGCCAAAATGCAGGATATTGCCGATACCGCGAATATCAGCCGGACTGCTCTTAACTATTACTTTAGAAAGAAGGAAAACCTTTATAAAGGAATATTTGAACAGATATTTTATACAATAGTTCCATCAGTGGATTCAATTATATCCAAAAGAATTCCGGTTCTGGATAAGTTAAACTCAATAATAGATATTTATGACAATATGTTTCGCGAAAACAGAACATTTCCGAAATTCATTTTTACCGAACTTCAAAGGAATCCGAAGATGATGATACAATACTTCAAAGGCAATAAGGACGCTCAAAAATATCTCGGACGTATTATATCTCTGTTAGAGAACGAAATGGCCAAAGGAAACATCAGAAAAATAGCTATAGGACAGATTATCACCACTTTCTTTAGTCTCCTTGTGGCACCTTACCTTCTTAACCCCATAATTTGTGAATATTTAGGCTCGTATGACCAGGTTACAGATCAACTGCTGGATGAACACAAAAATATTGCAAAGGAGGTTATGGAAAATTTGTTGAAGCTTTCGAACTAATTAGATAATATGAGTGATTCAGTTTTAAATATTGGGCTGGATGCCGGTTCTACAACAATAAAAATTGTAGTCGTGAATAATGCCGGCGAGATTCTGTTCAAAGAGTACCGCAGGCACCACGCAGATATTGCTGGTGCATTAATAAGTATCTTTGGGCAGTTAAAGCAAAGTATGGGTGACAGACCGGCCTCGCTCACCATTACCGGATCTGCAGGAATGGGTATTGCCGAACGTTGCAAATTGCCTTTTATTCAGGAGGTTGTTGCCTCCTGCGAAGTTGTCTCCCAAAAATATCCTCAAATAAAAACATTGGTAGATATAGGGGGAGAGGATGCCAAGATGATATTCTTTAGCGAGAAGAACACTCCGGATATGCGTATGAACGGTAGCTGCGCAGGTGGAACAGGGTCGTTCATAGATCAAATGGCCAATATTCTGGCAGTGGATATAAGCGAGTTGAACAACATGGCGGAGAGGGCTACAACCATTGACCCTATAGCATCCAGATGCGGAGTCTTTTCAAAAACCGATGTCCAGAATCTTTTGAGCAGGAATGTGAGCAAGGATGATATAGCTGCCTCGGTATTTCACGCTGTCAGCATTCAGATTATTACCTCCCTCTCCAGGGGATACAAGATTACTCCAAAGCTTTTTTTGTGCGGAGGTCCGTTCACATTTATTCCTCAATTGCGAAAAGCCTTTATTGAAGCAGCAAATCTTATGGAAGAAGATATTGTGATAAGTGATTATGCCGAGGTTGTTCCGGCTCTGGGAGCAGCACTTGCATCAAAAATAGAGGGCGAACACAGGCTTATATCGGAGTATATTGCTCTCTTCCTAAAGATGAACGATATAAGCGTGGTTAAACCGGGTAACAGGAATAGACCTCTTTTCGATTCCAAGGCAGAATTTGAGGAGTGGAGCAGGTCCAAGATAAAATTTCAACTGGATAGTGTGGAAATTGAAAATATTGATGGGACGGATTGCTATATTGGTGTGGACAGCGGTTCTACGACAACTAAAATAATTGCTCTTGATAAAAAGGGAAGACTCTTCTTCCACTTCTACAGGAAAAATTGTGGTAACTCCTTAGAAACTGTGCGTGAAGGGTTTGAATTGTTAAACAAGGAGGCTGGGGAAGCGGGTAAATCACTTAATATAAAAGGAAGTTGTGTAACAGGTTACGGTGAGGATCTTATCAAAAAGGCCTTCAATCTCAACTGGGGTATGGTGGAAACAATTGCCCACTATACCGCTGCCTGTCACTTTAACCCCGCTGTATCATTTATTTTGGATATAGGGGGTCAGGATATGAAGGCTACATTTATAGAGAACGGGGCTATAAAGAGGCTGGAAATAAACGAGGCGTGCTCTTCAGGTTGCGGATGTTTCATTGAGACATTTTCGAACAGTCTTAACTTTAATATTAAGGATTTCTCCGAGATAGCATGTTCTTCCGATAGACCGTGTGATCTTGGTACAAGGTGTACGGTCTTTATGAATTCCAAAGTCAAGCAATATATTCGCGAAGGTTCTTCGGTTGCAGACATATTTGCAGGATTGGCCTACTCGGTAATAAAGAATTGTCTAAACAAGGTACTTAAAATAAAAGATGTGTCGGAATTAGGTGACAACATTATGGTACAGGGTGGCACATTCCGTAATAAAGCGATAATCCGGGCTTTTGAAAAGGAGACGGGAAAGAGTGTCATGATAACCGATTATCCCGAATTGATGGGTGCATACGGTGCTGCTCTGTTTGCTAAAAAAAGCTGCGAAAACAGGGCTTCGGAGACAACTCCGCTTATAGACCTGGTCAACATGGAGTCTCACAAAAGTTCCATGGTTAACTGCAGAGGGTGTGAAAACTGTTGTACTGTTACAAGATATGATTTTGTGAATGGTAACAGATACTATTCGGGCAACAAATGTGAGAAGATTTTCAATAATGCGGGGGAAAGGAAAAATCCGGGAGTAAACCAATATGCAGAGAAGCTCCAACTGCTCTTTGACAGGGAGCTATCAGCCAATTTTTCTGCAATCAATCCCTCGGCAAAAACTATTGGCATCCCAAGAGCCTTGGGCATCTATGAGAATTACCCTTTCTGGCACAAACTCTTTACAGGGTGCGGTTTTAATGTGATATTGTCGGATGAGAGCACGGTGAAGATGTACGAAAAAGGGGCAAATACTGTTATGGCAGATAATATATGTTATCCTGCCAAGCTGGTAAACGGGCATATATTCAACTTGATAAACAAGAAGGTTGACAGAATTTTTCTTCCATTTGTGGTATATGAGGGCAAAGAAGACAAAACTGCCACGAACAGCTATAACTGCCCTATTGTAACAGGTTATTCTGAGGTTATAAGAAGTGCTGTTGATCCTCTCTCCAACCACGGAATTCCCTTTGACTCTCCTGCTATAACCTTTAAAGATGAGAGGCTGTTAAAAAAGGGTTGTTTTGGTTATATTCAGTCGATTTCCACAGTTCAGACAGAAAAGTTTAACATAGCCTTCCGCGAAGCAATCAAGGAACAGGAGAGCTATAATAACACTTTAGTAAACCGTGCTGCCGGGATTTATGAAAAGGCGAAAAGAGAGAATCGCATGGTTATTCTTTTGGCCGGCCGGCCCTATCATACGGATCCTCTTATCCAACATAAAATTGCTGAAATTCTTGCGGGTTACGGAGTTGATGTTATAACAGAGGCGGTGGCTCAGAAATTTTCTCTAAATGATAAAGGTATTCACACTATCATGCAGTGGGCCTATATAAACAGGATCGTAAAGTCTGCGCAGTGGGCTGCCGAAGCTCCTGCCAATGTGCAATATCTGGAGATTACCTCTTTTGGCTGCGGACCCGATGCCTTTATTTTGGACGAAGTCTCAGACATTCTCCGTTCCAAAGGTAAGAATGCTACAATTTTAAAGGTGGACGATATCAGTAATACCGGATCCATTCGTCTGAGAATAAGGTCTTTAATCGAAAGTTTGAAATTTAATTTGCATAGTAACAAACCGTCGGGCAATAGTTTGATTCAAATTTCCCCGTTTGAGAAAAGCGACAAAAGGCGGAAAATATTGCTTCCCTGGTTTGGCGATTTTTATTCACCATTTATCCCTCCCCTTTTTAGGTTGATGGGTTATGATTGCGAAAATCTACCGCCGAGTGATCAGCAATCTGCCGAGTATGGGTTGAAATACTCAAACAATGAAATTTGTTACCCTGCTACTCTTATAGTAGGTGACTTTATAAAAGCTCTTGAGAGCGGCAGATATGACACGGACAAAGTAGCTTTGGCCATCACACAGACAGGTGGACAGTGCCGGGCTACAAACTATCTCTCTCTGGTGAAAAAGGCAATGATATCTGCCGGTTTTACAGATGTACCCATAATATCGATTGCCACCGACAAGTCCTCTACAATTAATAATCAACCCGGATTCAGGCTAAAGTGGGAAAGGGTTTATAAGCTTGTGATAAACACTACCCTTTTTGCAGATTATCTTTCACAAATGTATTATGCCACCGCTCCCCGTGAGTCCGAAACGGGAATAGCTGTAAAATTGAAAGATAAGTATATCAATCTTGGAATAGGCATTATTGAGAGGAACAAACCGGATGAATTTTTCAATTTAGCAGCTTCTGCTGCAAAGGAATTCTCAAGCATATTGGGGAATAAAAATATTCCCAGAATTGGGGTTGTTGGTGAAATTTATGTGAAGTATAATGATTTTGGACATAAAAATATTATCAAATGGCTTATCTCACAAGGAGTAGAACCGGTTTTGCCGGCGATTACAGACTTCTTCACCGCTTTCTTTGCCAACAGGGAAATTCGGTTTAAAGATAACATCCAGAGAAGGAATATCCCAAAATTTGCACTGGATTTTGTTGAAAAATATCTTTTCGGGGTTATCAGGGAGATGGAGCATGCCATTAAGCAATTCCCGTATATCAGACCTATCAAGAGTCCCCATAAAGAGGCACAAATGGCCTCGAAGATAATCAATACAAATTCTCAGTTTGGAGAGGGCTGGGGCATAGCCGGAGAATTTGCCCGATTTGCAGAGGAGGGCATTAACAATGTTGTAAGCCTGCAACCTTTCGGTTGTATAGCCAATCAGATAATATCCAAGGGTATAGAAAAGAGAACAAGGGAACTTTACCCCAACTTGAACCTACTCTTCCTGGATTTTGACAACGGCATGAGTGAAGCAAACATATACAATCGTCTTCATTTTATGATTAGAAAAAATTTGTGAACTTTGCATCTATGAAATCAATCTTAGGAATAGGCAATGCTTTAACAGACATTTTGGCTGTACTGCAGGACGACTCCCTTCTAAACTATTATCATCTGCCTTGCGGCAGCATGCAACATGTAGATCGTGAAACCGGCGAAAAGATATGGCAGACAATCAAACCAATGGGAGCGCAATATGTAGCCGGAGGCTCATCTGCAAACACAATAACCGGAACAGCTGTCCTCGGGATGCCTTCCACATTTATAGGTAAGATAGGTGACGACGAACTGGGTTCCCTGTTCAAATCCGATCAGGCCCGCAATGGGATAAAATCCATCCTTTTCAAGGGAAATGCAGCATCCGGACGGGCGATGGTCTTCATTACCGCACCGAATGCAGAGAGGACATTTGCAGTACATCTTGGCGCAGCAATCGAACTGGTTCCTGAAGATCTTAAGCTGGATTATTTTCTTAACCACGACTATTTTCACATTGAGGGTTACCTTGTTCAAAACCAGGATCTGGTACGAAAGGCAGTGGAGCTTGCAAGAGAGGCGGGACTGATAATTTCGATTGATATGGCAAGTTATAATGTGGTTGAAAGTAACGATGCTTTTCTGCATGATATTATTGAAAATTACGTAGATATAGTATTTGCGAACGAAATGGAAGCTCAGTCATTCACTAAAAAGGAACCCCGCCAAGCACTCGATGAGATCGCAAAAATTTGTGACATAGCCGTTGTCAAGATAGGTAAAGATGGTTCTATGATAAAGAGCGGTGACGAGTACCATTATATTGAAGCCTGGCCCGCAGACACCATTGATGCAACCGGTGCAGGCGACATCTATGCAGCCGGGTTCCTGTTCGCCCACTCTCACGGACTCTCACTGAAAATGTGCGGCGATGTAGGTTCCATTGTTGCGGCTAAAGTGGTCGAAGTAATAGGCTCAAAGATCGACATACCACGCTGGAAGCTCGCCAAACAAGAGATCCGCGATCACTTGGGGACACATATTGTGTGACCTTAGGAGGAAAAATCACACAATATGCGTCCCCGGCTGAATAATCCGTTGAGATGAGCATCAATCTTATCAATCACAATGCTCATATCCTCAGGTTTGTCTTCGAATTTGTTTTCATCTACATCTACGATAAGCATTTGTCCATCTTTATAGCCGGAGATCCACTCTTCGTATCTTGCGTTAAGCCCCTGCAGGTAATCGATACGGATACCGCTTTCATAATCGCGCCCCCTTTTCTGGATTTGAGAAACCAGATTTGGAATTGATGAGCGCAGATATATCAACAGGTCGGGCGGTTTGACTAAAGATAGCATAAGATCAAAAAGAGATCTGTAGTTTTCATAATCTCTGGTGGTCATAAGAGCCATGCTGTGGAGATTGGGGGCAAATATCCTGGCATCCTCATAAATTGTTCTGTCCTGCACAACCGATTTGCCGCTGGATTGGATCTCCACGATACTTTTGAAGCGCTGGTTTAGAAAAAAAACCTGAAGGTTGAAGGACCACCTATGCATATCATTGTAAAAATCGGTTAAGTAGGGGTTGCTATCAACCTCCTCATACTTTGGTTCCCAGCCGTAATGTTTTGATAGTAATTTTGTTAAAGTGGTTTTTCCACTGCCGATGTTTCCTGCGATAGCGATGTGCATAATAAAAAATATTAGGTAAAAATGTAGGTCTTACTAAAGGCAAAATTACAAAAATCTTTTCGTAATTTTGTAGTATGTTAGACACACCACAGCACAAAGGAAGAAGAAAACAACTATTAGAGCAACTATTAGGAAAATTCAATTTTGATTCCAAGTTGATAGAGGCAATGAACAAGGTTCCAAGACACATGTTTCTGGAATACGGTCTGGATCACTTGGCTTATTTAGACAAACCACTGCCTATCGGGGCCAGGCAGACAATTTCACAGCCATATACGGTTGCTATGCAGAGCCACCTTCTGGGGCTGAATAAATTCGACAAGGTTTTGGAGATTGGTACGGGATGTGCATATCAAACAGCTGTTCTGGTTGAGATGGGGTTCAGGGTTTACAGTATTGAGCGTCAGAAATCACTTTATCTGCTTGCCCAGAAGAACCTGGCCCGCCTGGAGTATCATTCTCCGGTTCTCTTTTATGGCGACGGATTCGCTGGACTCCCTCAGTTTGCCCCGTTTAAAGGTATCCTCATTACTTGCGGAGCGCCGGAGATTCCCCAAACACTTCTTAAACAGTTGACAATCGGGGGAAGAATGGTAGTCCCCGTGGGAGAGGATATTCAGACCATGATTGTTGTTGAGAGAGTTGGCGAAGATGAGTTTGTAAAAACTGAACATGGAGATTACAGATTTGTTCCTATGTTGGGCGGTGTTGAAAAATAGACAAAATTTATGATACAGACAAAGACATTTTATTTTAACGATTTAAGAGAGTGCTGCTATGTCCTTTGGGACGAAAGTAAGGAGTGTGTGATTGTAGACCCGGGTTGCCAAACCGATAATGAAAAGGAGAGACTTAAGAAATTTATTGATACAAACGAGCTGAAACCTGTAAAATTGCTCAATACGCACGGCCATTTCGACCACGTAATGGGGAATGCATTTGTAACCAGCACTTGGAACATAAAGACCTACATTCATCCTATGGATAAACCTCAGCTATTTAGAGCTGTAAGTTACAGTGAGATGTTCGGGTACAAGGTGGAAGAGCCTTCTCACGAAACAGTGGACATTGCAGAGGGTGATATAATAAAATTTGGCAACTCAAAACTCAAAGTACTATACACGCCGGGACATACAAGGGGAGGGGTTTGCTATTATTCTGATGATGAAAACAACCGGTTTGTTGTAGTTGGCGATTGCCTTTTTGCAGGCAGCATAGGGAGAACAGATCTTCCCGGAGGAGATTATGATGAGCTTATGGAGAGTCTGTTGTCCAAGCTGGTAAAACTTGGTGACGGCTACAAGGTGCTTCCGGGGCACGGTCCCGAAACCACAATCGGCCATGAGCTTAACACAAATCCATTTCTAAGATATGAATAGATACTTTCTTTTTGTACCGCTTCTCGCATTCTGTACCGATGGCAGAACAAGTGCAATTTCTCAGAGCAATGAAGAGGACAATGGTGTGGAGCAGGTTGTGAAAATACCGCCGGTACCGGCAAAACTCTCATTCGCTGGTGAACAAGTCCCGTTGAAATATATGGATGTAAGGGAGTCCCTGCAAAGAGAGATGATGGTTATCACATACTGGCATGCCAGCCTCACATACATTCTTCAGCTCAACAACAGGTATGAGGCAATTATTAAGGGAATCTTAAAGGAGGAGGGTCTTTCGGAAGATTTCTACTACCTCTGTATTGCGGAGAGCGGCCTTCAGCCTGTAGTTTCATCGGCCGGTGCCGGAGGTTACTGGCAGTTCCTCTCCTCTACAGCAAAGGAATATGGTCTGGTTGTGAACGATGAGGTGGATGAACGTTACAATATAGAGAAATCTACCCGTGCGGCTGCCGCATACTTCAAAAAGGCATACGGGGAGCTTGGCACCTGGACAATGGCGGCAGCCTCATTCAACATAGGCTTGAGCAATGTCCGCTACAGAATGGATATACAGTTCCAAAAAAACTATTACGACACACAATTTCCGGAGGAGACCTCCAGATATCTTTTCCGTGCTTTGGCTTTCAAGACCATACTGGCAGATCCTCAAACTTACGGGTTCAGGATAGAAAAGGATCAGCTTTACCAACCGCTTGAATATACAGAGGTTACTGTAGATGGGCCGGTTAAAAATTGGTCGACGTTTGCAACAAAATACAAAACCAACTTCAAGCTGTTAAAGATGTATAACCAGTGGATACGTGCCAACACATTGGAAAATAAAGAGGGAAAAAGCTATATTGTAAAGGTACCGAAAGAGGGAAGCAGATGAACATAGAGGTCATAGGAGCGAGAGAACACAATCTGAAAAATATTGATGTGTCCATTCCTCGCCATAAACTGGTAATTATAACAGGTTTGAGCGGGAGTGGAAAATCCTCTTTAGCATTTGACACAATCTTTGCCGAGGGGCAGCGCCGTTATATGGACACCTTGTCGGCCTATGCACGTCAGTTCATGGGAGCACTTGAAAGGCCTGATGTAGAGAGTATTACCGGACTAAGCCCGATTATTGCAATTGAACAGAAGACAACCGGACGCAACCCAAGGTCTACGGTTGGCACAATAACCGAGATATACGACTTTCTGAGGCTACTCTACGCCAGGGCATCAGTCGCCTATTCTCCGGTCACGGGGCTGGAGATGATAAAATATTCCGACGAACAGATTGTCTCTCTCATAATGAAAGAGTATAACGGACGGAAATGCCTCCTTCTGTCGCCTCTGGTAAAGGGAAGAAAAGGCCACTATAAAGAGCTGTTCGAACAACTTATACGAAAGGGTTTCCAGCAGGTGAGGGTAGACGGAGAAGTCTCGGATCTGGTTGCGGTTAAACCATTGGACAGATATAAGCCTCATTTCATAGAGTTGGTCGTAGATAAGTTACTCCCGGGTGCAGGAGGCGAAAAACGAATTATGGAGTCCGTCTTGTCTGCGCTCCACCACGGCAAGGGCTCTCTTGCAGTCCTGGATGTAAAGGAAAACAAGCTCAGACACTTCAGTAAACACCTGATGTGCCCGGAGACAGGCATCTCATATCCTGAACCCGCTCCTCACACATTCTCTTTTAATTCACCGCAAGGAGCGTGTCCGCACTGCAAAGGTCTGGGAATGATTACCAAGGCAGATCTTTCAAAAATTATTCCAAACGATTCACTCTCTATTGCCAAAGGGGGGATTGTCCCTATCGGACACACGAGGGATAACCTGCTGTTCCGCCAACTTGAGGGAATAGCGAAGAAATATGAATTCTCGCTTAACGACCCTATAAGAGATATTCCAGAGGATGCCCTCAATACTATTATATATGGTTCCGATGAACTATTCAGGATTGGCGGTTCGGGAGCGCTTTCTCAGATGATGAGCTTCAACGGGGTTATCTCAAAGGTGGAGCAGAACGGATCTGACAGCGACGAACTGATTATGAAGAAAGAGCGTTTTATCGAGGAGATAGTCTGCCCAAGATGCAACGGCACACGGCTGAAGGAAGAGGCTTTAAGCTTTAAAATTGATGACAAAAACATTGCAGAGGTCACTGCTATGGACATAGAGGTTCTTCAGGAATGGGTAAGCACCCTTGACAGCAAGCTGAACCCTAAACAAAAGATAATTGCCAGGGATATTATAAAGGAACTTCTGGACAGAATAGGCTTTCTGATGGATGTGGGGCTGGACTACCTCTCTCTCGACAGGAGTACCAGGTCTCTGAGTGGCGGTGAGAGTCAGAGAATACGACTTGCAACACAGATAGGCTCCAAGCTTGTAAATGTGCTCTATATACTGGACGAACCAAGCATAGGCCTGCATCAGAGAGATAACAGAAAACTGATAAAATCCCTCAAAAAACTGAGAGATGAGGGTAATTCAGTTATGGTTGTGGAACACGACGAAGAGATGATTCTTAGTGGGGACTACCTCATAGACCTTGGTCCCGGAGCGGGAGAGAAGGGTGGAAAGGTCCTTTTTTCCGGAATACCGGCAGATATTTTTATGGCATCGGAGGAGGATATAAAGAGGATGAACAGCCTGAGCCTCGAGTACCTGAGAGGTTTCAGGAAAATTGAGATACCACAGCGCAGGAGGGAGGGTAACGGTAAGTTTCTGGAATTAAAAGGTGCCTCGGGTAACAACCTTAAAGATGTGGATATTAAAATTCCTTTGGGATGCTTTATAGGGGTGAGTGGGGTGAGTGGCAGTGGAAAATCTTCGCTTATAAACGAGACCCTTATGCCGATTCTAAGTAACCATTTTTACAAATCGCTTTACAAAACACTACCTTACAAAGAGATAAGCGGCATTGACAATGTCGACAAACTTATAGAGATAGACCAATCATCAATAGGCAGAAGTCCGAGAAGTAATCCCGCCACATACACAAATGTGTTTTCGGATATCCGGAAACTATTTGAGTCTACCCCCGATGCCAAGGTAAGAGGCTTTAAGGCCGGCCGTTTCTCATTTAATGTAAAGGGTGGAAGGTGCGAAGAGTGTAAGGGAGCCGGAGTTCAGATAATAGAGATGAATTTTCTGCCTTCCGTACACGTTCATTGTAAAGAGTGTAACGGGAAAAGATACAAACCGGACACACTTGCAGTCAAGTACAGGGGTAAATCCATAAACGATGTTCTGGAGATGACGATATCTCAGTCGGTACAGTTTTTTGAACATGTGCCGTCGATAGTTCAGCGGTTAAGGGCTCTTGAGGAGGTTGGCTTAGGCTATGTAAAGCTCGGGCAATCTTCTTTAACCCTGAGCGGCGGAGAGAGCCAAAGGGTTAAACTGGCTGCCGAACTCTCCAAAAAGGATACAGGGAATTCTTTATATCTTCTGGATGAACCAACTACAGGGCTTCACTTCGAAGATATAAGAGTGCTTCTTGGTGTCCTGCAAAGATTGGTGGAACAGGGAAATACCGTTTTGATAATTGAGCACAACCTGGACGTACTCCGCTCTGTGGATTATATTTTTGATCTTGGCCCGGACGGAGGGGCCAAGGGTGGAAAAATTGTGGCTCAAGGAACTCCGGAACAATTGAGACTAAACCCTGAATCGGTTACAGGCCAATATCTGTAATAATTATTAACTGAAAAAATGAGAAAAGTATGATAAATGTTTATTGCGAAAACCTCAAACAATCATTTGAATGTCAGCCCGGAACAACACTCACCTCTCTGCTCAGGCAGATAGATCTCCGTCTGGAATGGCCGGTATTGGCAGCACTTGTAGACAATCAGTTGAAAGAGTTAGGATTTCAGATCTACATACCACATACAATTAAATTTATTGACTACTCTCATCCCGATGGCCACAGAACCTATGTCCGTTCTCTTAACTTTGTCCTTCAGAAAGCAGTAGCCGACCTATATCCGCAATATTCGCTGATGATAGATTACAACTTGCAGAATGGAATGTACGGAGAGCTCCGTGAGCTGGAACCAGGCGAGGATGGTTCACTAAAAGTGGTGGTTCTGAGTGAAAAGGAGATAGAGACAATAAAAAAAAGAATGCAGGAGCTCATAGATGCCGACCTGCCGTTTACCCGTCAGAAAATTCATACCGATGAAGCCATTGAAATCTTCAAAAAGAACAACAGACCGGAAAAGGCTTTCCTCCATCAGTTGAGGGGTAAGTTCTTTACCACTGTCTATTTTCTGGACGGCTATCCCGACCACTTCTACGGACCGATTCTTGAATCTACCGGTATGATAAAGACATTTGACTTCGAATCCTTTAGCAGAGGTTTCCTTATAATTACTCCTCAGATTACCAACCCTTATGAAATTGTAAAAACTCCATATCAGTATAAGCTTTTTGATGTATTCAAGGAGTATTCGAACTGGTGCTCGATACTTGGAGTGAGGGGCGTTGGTGCTCTTAACCACACAATTATGAATGGAAAGGCAGCAGAACTTATACAGATAGCGGAGGGACTTCACGAGAGAAAATATGCTGCAATTGCAGATGAGATATATAAGCGGAGGGACAAGATTAAACTGGTTATTATTGCCGGCCCATCCAGCAGCGGAAAGACAACCTCCTCCAAAAGGATTGCACTTCAGACAAAGGTCCTTGGGCTCAACCCGGTTATTATTGAACTGGACAACTACTTTGTAGACAGGGATAAAACTCCTAAGGACAAGGATGGTAACTTCAATTTTGAAGCTCTTGAGGCGTTGGATATAGAATTTTTGAACCGTCAGCTAAACGAATTGTTCGATGGGAAGAGAATTGAGCTTCCCAAATTTGATTTTGCAACGGGCAAAAGAGAATTTTTAGGAGATAGCTTGCAAATGGAAGATAAGGATATACTTATTATAGAGGGTATTCACGGATTGAATCCAAAACTCACCATTCACGTTCCGGATGATAAGATATACAGGGTCTATGCATCTGCACTTACATCCCTCTCCCTGGACGAGAACAACAACATCTCCACTTCCGACAGCCGCCTTATCCGCAGAATTGTAAGGGATGGAAATTACAGAGGAGTATCGCCGGAGGGTACTATAATGAGATGGCAAAGTGTGAGAAGAGGCGAGATACATAATATTTTCCCTTACCAGGAGAATGCAGATATTATGTTTAACTCAGCACTCATATACGAGCTTCCCCTACTGAAATACTATGCAGAACCTATGCTTAGAAGAATTGCTCCCAACTCGCCGGCATCCACAGAGAGCATACGGCTTCTCAAGTTTTTCTCCTATATTCAGGAGCTCCAGCCCGCAGAAATAGCTCTTATACCTCCCACATCGGTAATGAGGGAATTTATTGGCGGCAGTAGTTTTAAATATTAGGGGTTAGTACAACTAACGGGAAATCCACTGTTCAGGATTCTGCTTTTCGGTTCCCTTCCATAGCTGGAAGTGGATGACAGAGGTGCCCTCAGATTCACTGAGAGAGCCCAGAAGTTGTCCTGTTGAGACCTTTTGTCCGCTCTTGACAGAAATTTTATCCAGTTTGGTGTAAAATGTAAAAAAGTTTCCGTGTTGAACCAAAATACATTGGTTATATCCGGGCATTACAAGAATCTGCTTTACAACACCGTCGAAGACGCAAAAAACATCTGCATTGGCATCGGTTGCAATATTTATTCCGTTGTTGAATGGTAATTTCACATTTTTAAATACAGAATGGTAATGTTGTCCGAATTGTTCGATAATAGCACCTTTGCGAACCGGCCACGGGAGTCTGCCCTTGTTGTTCTCGAATTTGTCCGATAGGACTCTGTCCGCAACACTCTCCTTGTACTCGGGATTCTCTTTCTCTTTTACAGCTGCGGTCAGGATGCGTTCTATCTCTCTGTTAAGTCTCTCCACCTCTCTCCTTTTAGCGTTAAGTTGTTGTTTTACTTCACTCTCCTTCTTTGAGAGCTGGGTAATAATACGCTTAGCCCCAACCTCCTCCTGGGAGAGTTTTTTAAACTCTTGCTGTTTTTTGGTTTGCACACTAACAGAGTTTACCCTTGCTTTTGCAAGCTCCTCCCGTTCTTTGGCAATATTCTCAGTACTTTTCTTTATGTTGCCAGCCATATCCTTTATTGCCTGCGAATAGTTCCTTATGTAGCTCCACCTTCTGTATCCCTGCTCAACATTTTTGCTTGCAAGAATGTACATGAGCCAGATATTCTGATCTCTGTTCTTGTATGAGTGATATATGAGATCTTCATAGCTTTTTTTGAGGGAGTTCAGGTTCCTGTTGAGATCGTCAATTGCCAGCTCCTTTTGTACAACCTGACTATCTATGTATGCTATCTCACTTTCAAGTTCCTTAAGCAGCTTTTTTCTGTTGGCAATTTTCCTCTGGATAAAATTCAACTCCTTGGTATTGGCCTGTTGTTTGGACTTGTTTGCAGCGAGTTGTTTGTCCAAATATGCAATCTCCTCCTCTATCTGTTGTTTTCTTTTTGTCTGTTCGCTCACATTTTGAGCAGTCAGCCCGGTGGTAAACAATACAAACATAGATATCAGAAAGATTCTTGACATTACTTGGCTGCTCCTCTTTTTTTAGCCATTTTGGCTGCTATGCCAAGGTTCGGATCGATCTTGTCTGCCTGTCCCCAGTAAATAAAGGCAAGATCGTACTCTTTTAATGCATACAGAATCTCGGCATAGTGGTCGAGCATAGTGGCATTTTCACTGCCGCCGTATATCATCGCGTGTTTGAGAATTGCCTTGGCCTCTATGTCCTTTTTCAAAAGATGGAGTATCCAAGCGTATGTGTCGAGATAAGTAGGATTATCCGGTTCGGCCTCAATTGTCTTTTTGCTCATCTTATAGGCCTTGCCGAGCTGCTTCCTGTCTTCGCACAGGTAATATGCATAGTTGTTAAGGGTCGATATATGGTTTGGCTCCTTGCTGAGAGTTTTCTTGTAGTATTTGAATGACTCTTTTTTGTTCCCTATCTGATAGTAGAGGTCACCTAAAATTGAGAGATTCCGGACAGTAGTGGCGCTATCGCCCTTTGATAGGTTAAGAATCTCCTTAAAGATCTCTATTGACTCGGGTATCCTCTGTGATTGGAGCAGTCCTATTCCTTTTAATTCCAGAAAATCAGGATCTTTCGGAAATATTACCAGTGCACTATCGCTGTTTTTAACCAGCAAGTCCCAGCTCTCTGTATAGTAAATAAGGGAGAGCAACTGCCTGTGTGCCTCTTTTGAATCGGGGTAAAACTTCAGGTTGTCAGCCAAAACCTTAAGGCCACTCTCTTTTTTCCCGGTCTGAACGAGGTAGAGAGCGTATGTATAGGCAACAGAGCTGTCGGAGGGATGCGCGCGATGGAGGTTGTTCATCATCGTATCTACCTGCGGGGCGAATGTAGCTACGAATTTCTGACTCGAAAGGATCTCTGATATATAGCTGACCTTCATTTTGGAATCCACCTCAGGATTTGCAAGAAATGGATTTATCATCTCGAAGTATAGGTCGAACTGACCTTTCATCCTGTAGATCTCGGCCAGACCGAAGTTGGCAGGAACGTATGAAGGGTCCAGGGAGAGGGCCTTATTATAGTAGTATCGGGCGGTAGAATCAATCTGTTTGCCCGAGTAGTAGTCTCCAAGGAGAGTGGCGGTCCTCGGTGTGCTATACTCTTTGTCGAACTCTTGCAGAAATTCGAATGCCTCCTGCTTTTTATTTTCGTAGATCAGAAGATTGTACCGTGTGAGCCCGGTAGCTTCGCTCTTACCCATATATCTCTCTACATCTTCTACAACCTTTCTGGCTTTGTCAATCTCTTTCTTTTCTATGTATATGTCAATCATATCATCGTAAAGATCGGTCTTCTGGGGGTACTTTTCCCGGAGCTCTTCGTAAATCTTTATTGCACTATCCTGATTATTTTGCGCTATGTAAATTTTTGCAAGCTGTATACTGTACCAGTAATTTCCGGGATCCAGCTTCAAGGCGGAAACCATCAACTCTTCGGCCTTTTTTGTGCTACCTTTTTGCAGATAAATATTTGCCAGATAGTAATATACAGCATCATTTTTTGTCTTCTTCTCAATCAGGTTCAGAAAAATTTTCTGAGCTTCATCCAAACTCCCAATGTTATACTGCCGGAGGCCTTCTATGTAGTAAAACTGATCTGTCTCCTCTTTTGTCTGTGCTGACAATTCTTCCGGGGGAATAGTAACGGCAAAAAGTGAGATTATTATTGAGAATATAACGATTCTAAAAGTTTTTGAATATTTGGACATCTGTACGTGATATTATTATTGGACAAAGTTAATCATTTTATAACCTTTGCAAATACCAATACATTGAGAAAATAATTATTGGTTGTGCAACGAATTATTACTATTTTGCATCTTATAATAACAAGTGATGAACACCACTTCGACTGAATACCTAAACGAAATAGAGTTAGTAGAAGCCTGCGTAAAACAGGATCAAAGGGCGCAAAGAGTACTCTATGAGTTGTATTCCCCCCGTATGTTGACACTCTGTATTCGTTATGTTGGAGAAAGAGAGAAAGCAAAGGATATTCTTCATGATGGGTTTATCACAGTTTTTGAAAAAATTGGCAGTTATAATGCCAGTGGCTCTTTTGAAGGTTGGTTAAGGCGTATTTTTGTCAACACTGCATTAATGTCATTGAGAAAGGGAGATGTTCTTAAGTATTCCGAGGAGCTGACCTCTGTTGACAGAGAGATAGTGGAGGATGGTGCAGGAATTGGTCAGATTTCATCAAAGGAGTTGTTGAAACTGATATCCTCTATGCCTGCAGGTTTTCGAACGGTGTTCAATATGTTCGCGATTGAGGGGTATTCACATCAGGAGATTGCCAGAGAGATGAAGATAAGCGAGGGCAGCTCCAGATCGCAGTTGAGCAGAGCAAGAGATTGGTTACAAGAGAGATTAAAGGGGAATAATTAGTATGCAAAATATAGAGTTTGATAAAAAAGTAAGGGAGATAATTGATGGACATCTTGAAATGCCCGACGAGGACTCTTGGGAGAAGTTGCAAATAGCTCTTATCAGTAGGAAGAGAGCAAAGGTTGTTTACTTGAGAAGAGTTGTCTATGTTTCCATTGCAATTGCCGCCTCACTTCTTCTTTTGCTGGTTCTGGACAAAGAGACTCCCGTAACTGTTAACGACAATATTGGTAATCCTTACCTAATAGTAGAAAATTCTCCAAAACCTAAAATAGTTGAAAAGATTGCCGTCGGGGGAATTTCTAAAAAAAGCGATAATATAATAAACGTGGCCAGTTCAGACAGCATCACCAATGCAGTCAACAGTGTAAAAAACGAGAAGAGCAAAAAGAGCGAGAAGAGCAAGAAGAGCGA
>JBAYMP010000018.1:0-41545 GCA_041663505.1 Bacteroidales bacterium
AGGGTAGATGCAAAAGTACCGGAAGAGAAACTTTCCATCTCCAGCAATTTGTCAAAAGTTGGATTTAATAAATTTTTATATGGTTCCCCTTTGAAAAAAGAGAACATTGCTTCGTTTGCAAAAATCAATTTCCCATCAGTCGAAAACAGGGCTGAACAAAAAGAGCTATTTTCGAGCAGTGAGTTTTTAACCTCTTCTGACCATTCAGAAAACAATAAATCAATCCGGGCTTTTTCCATAGTTTAATGCGATAAAATGGAAGATTTTAAAAACGATTCAACCCCATATAGGTCGGCTAAATAAATCACATTTTGATATTTAATAAGAACCTCCCGCCCACCGTGCCGGAACGCTTGACCGCCCACAATAATTATCAGGGTTGGAAACTCTTTTCGAATAGCCTCTAACATAATTTCAAGATTAAGTAAATTTGCATAAATGCTTAATGATAGAGCTACGACATCCGGTTGGATTTCTGTAATAAATTTCACTAGTTCATTTGCAGGAGTATTGGCGCCCAAAAAAAATGCGTTCCAGCCGTTAATCTCAAAAACATCTGCCACCATCTTAATACCCACTTGGTGATACTCTTGCTCTACACAGGCCACGACAGCCGTTTTATTGATTCTCTTGGTTGAAATGACTTTAATGTAAAGTTCATTTAAAATAGCTTCAACTATGGCCGACGCCAGATGCTCTGTTGCCACACTGATCTTGCCAGACTCCCACATTTCGCCGATAACATAAAGTGTCTTCTTAATAACGCTTTCATAAATATCTTCTATCGGTACCGGGATGTTTTTATTAAACAAATTACCGACAATTTCTGAACATTTTGACCGGTTTCCAACAAGTAAGGCATCAAGAAATTCTTTGTGTGAAGACTCAATCATACCTTTAATTTTGATTCATTATCACAAAGGTATATTTATTTTTGTACAACGTGTCTACTGTATTCAACTAAATTGTTACAACTATGGATTCATTCCCATACAGATATGCCTGTTCCTTCTAATACTTTACGTTTTACATTTTACCACCGGCGGAAGAATTACCGCCATTCATCTTATCGTCTGTACTTGAACGGCGTGCCTTTTTAACATTTACGTTTATTTTGCCAAAGCGCCAGAATAGACTAAAGTTTGCAGATCTTTGATATGTGGTACTCTTGGAATGCAGTTTGTAATTTGGATCCTGAGAGTCGAATGAATAGACTTTTTTGCGTGTAAATGGTTCGTTCACATAAATTGAGAAGGATAGCTTATCTTTAAATATCTTCTGGCTTATACCAAAGGAAGATGCATAGTTGACAGAATATTTTGACTGAAGCGATATATCACCACCGTAAACGAAGACGTTAAAGTTAAATAAAGCTTTTTTCCATAAACCAACCGAACCACCCAGTCCGCAATTATAGCTGAAACCATCGTTCTTCAAATCGAGCTCAGACGAAGACACTGTCATGTAAGCGGTTGAACCGTTAATGTATAGGTTCGATCTATCTCCGTAACGATAAGAATAATTTACATTTAACCGAAAGCTGCTGTTTCTGCCAATATTCTCGTATGTAGAAATCCTTACACCAGATTCATTTACACGACTGATACGTTCAATATTGCTTTTTGTAAAATCGCCACTCAGGTTTAATCCCAGGTTCCACTTTTGAGAAGATTTCCGGTATCCTAAATTTATAGAATTTCTTCTTACAGTTTTTAGGTCTGGATTGCCATACGAGATGTTCATCGGGTCCGAATCATTTACATATGGGTTTAAATACCATATCCCAGGACGATTTAAACGTTGAGTATAAGCTGCCGAGACCACATTACCCTTTTTAAGCATATAGGTGATATTAACATAAGGCACAACATCAAACTGTTTGTTATTGAAGGGAATATCGCCTTCTATGCTCTTTGACAGGCCATCGTTATAAGTATATTCCATCCGGAACCCGGCTTTAGCAGTTAGCGATTTATGCTTAAAAGCATAACCTCCGTAAAAACTTCCGATATGTTGATTGTAATCAAGATCGTTTACTTCGACATATCTTCGACCCAATTGCCTGTTGTCTCATCATAACGCTGAATCTTGGTATCGGATGTATTTTGACGCAGAATATATTTTACGCCTGTTTCAATTAAATGTTTCTTAGTCAGTGGATCGTAATAATCAATCTGAACAGTATGCTCAATACCTAAAGCATCGTTTTTTGATTTTTGAGCATAGGTAATATAGTTAAGAACCGGATCGATAGAATTAGTGGCATCAGTATTCATTGGACTTGCATCTATACTGTAGCTAAAAGTAAGGTTTTGATCCGGTTTTTTATAAGTACGCTGATAAGAGACACTTCCGGAACCGGAGCCGTAGTCATAAATTGATTTCTCTGTGTTAGAATACTTTCTGGTAAGAATATTTTCTACATTTGAAGCATTATATATAGATGTTCCATCACTGTCTGAAGAGCCAAAATATCCCCATCCGGACAGAGTGATAAGATTTAACGAATCAATTTCGTAACTTGCCTCCAAGCTTATATTTGTAAAATTGTTTGTAGACTCATAACCTCCCCTGGTTGTTGAATAACGTTAGTCGGAACTCATATAGTTTTCTGATTCTGAAAAGTATGTACTTTCATGTAATACTGAACTCCCCGTGTAGACATTTGTACTTATGGCAAATTTCCCGCTTTGCGCAGAAATATAACTTCCGGCATTAAACCCTCCTCGTGTATTTACACCTGCATTAATGCTCCCATTGTAGCCGTTGGTGGTTTTTTTATGAGTTATAATGTTGATGATGCCTCCAATTCCTTCTGCGTCATATTTTGTAGGAGGATTGGTGATTACCTCGATAGTTTTGACAGAACTTGCCGGCATTGCCTTAATTGCATCCTTAAAGTTTTTTACTAACATACCAGACGATTTGCCGTTGACAAGTACCTTGAAATTAGTCTCGCCGTTCAGGCGTACGACATCTTCACCGTCTACACTCAACATAGGGACTTTGCGCAAAATATCAACAATGGCACTTGACGCTGCCTGAGGGTCTGCTTCGAGATTGTAGGTTAATTTGTCGGGTTCATTTTTGATTAAAGGTTTTATGCCAACAACAGTAACTTCCGCAATCTGCAAACCCTCTTTTATTGCGATTTTACCAATATCTACACGCTTTTGGGCAACTTCTAAACATATCTCGCTTTTAGAGTTTGTATACCCCATCACTGATGCGGACAAAATATATTTACCGCTTGTGGGAGCTTCAATAACGAATTTTCCGTCTACCCCTCCGGCAACTGTTTTTAGTAGTTTTAGCGAGTCGGTAAAAAGTGCAACCGTAGGATATTCGATACTTTTACCCGATACCGAATCTACAACAATACCCGTAACAGCTATCTTTAAATTTTCAATTTTTTGAGCTTGAAGTGACATTGCACAAAGCAAAATCAAACAGATTGTAGAAATTTCTTTCTTCATTAACTATACTCTTTACCTTTTGTATAAAAATAAATTTTCCACTGGTTTTTGGAGTAATGCTGTAAGTTGATATTTAAAACACTAAAGCTCCCCAATTTTTTCGTACATCTTTCTGAAGCAATTCCACGGAGTGTTTTCACCCGCTTTTGTATCGGTGGTTCTGCCGTAGAAACCATCAAGAAATATTCCAGTACCTGACCAGACCGTCTCCATAACTCCGAGGAATCGCCCACTCATCTGCCTTGTCGAATTCTGCCTGAACCGCACCATATCCTCTACCTGCAGAATGGCGCTGTCAGGATTTCTCCACGGACAAGTCATCACGCTTAAACCTTTCATTGCAAAATAGACAGAAGAGAGATCGGCACGCTCATAATGCCAGTCGCAAATCACAACATCATTTGGAATCATATCAATCGCTCTGTGGGTATTGTTGTAGCTTGCTTCCCATCTGCCCATTCCGGTTACCTGACCGTTGAGGAGCCTGTCTCCCCACATCCACATAGTCCTGCCATTTTCTGCTAAGTGATCGTGTATTACGCGAACCTCCCCTGCAAATAATTCTGCTTTGTCGCGTCCGGCGCACCGCGGACATTTATCGTTTCCAATATCAAAAACCTCATCCATTCCGGCGTGAAATACATCGCTACCAAATACATCACAAATCTCATCTATTATATCGAAAAGAACGGTGTGAACATCCGGATGCAGCGGACAGTAACTTTTCATATTAAAGCCATTCATAACCACCTTGGTTGTATCTGGGGTTTTTGGCATAGGAGTCTCGTCAAATTGAGGGTATACACGCAAAAGTTGTCCCGGTCCTTTACTGCCCGACTGATGGCCAAGCAAATCAATAAGAGGAATTAACCGGATATCGTTTTTCTTGCAGGCTTTCACAATTTTCTTTATCTCTCTTTTTGAAAGAGCCAGAGTATCTATAAGCTCAGGGTGACTTTTGAATTTATACTTGTATTCAACCCTCAAAACCAAGGTATTTACTTGTCTGGGAGCAAGTTCTGTGTTAATGAAATTCACAAATTCATCAAGATTTTCAGGAGTGGGCAATGCAATGCAAAAGCCCCTAACAGGCAAAAGGGTATCAAGTTTAGATTGACTGAAAGCTACGGAGCTGACTGCCGTCATCACAAGCAGTGATAACAGTGTTCTGGTTATAATTTTTTTCATATAAATCATTTATTATTGCTTTTCACAAAATCCAACAGCATTTCCGGTTCGTTTGTAGTGATAAAATCTGCACCTTCATTCAGAAGTGATTTCATATCTTCTATCCTGTCTATGGTCCAAGCATTTACTGTCAACCCAAGAGCGTGAGCATCCCGAGTGAGATTTTTGTCGTCTACAAACATTTTTCCGTTGAAATCTATGCCCCACATATTGTCTTCCTTAAGATCTTTCACAGTTTTGTCGTTTCCTAAATAGGCTGTTTTTGCAAACGGATCAAGCTCCATGATTTTTATAAGGGCTCCGTGGTTGAAGCTGATGTAGCAGCTTACCCAGGCCTGAACCTTTAGTTTGTGCACCATGTTAACCACCTTTTCTGTCAGTTCCAGTGTTCTCTCCTGACTTATCAGGGAGGCTTTTATCTCTGGTACAAGACAGGTTTTATTCTGACCCTTAATGACAAGCAGGTATTGTTCTAACGTTGGAACAAAATCATTGTTTTTCAAAGCAATTTTTGATAGTTCTTCAAAACTTGTCTGCTCAATAATTCTACCCCCTACAGAAGGATCGTGGCAAATAACCGGTACGCCGTCTGACGACATCCATATGTCGAATTCCGATGCTTCGCATCCTATGGAAATAGCATTTTTAACAGAACTGAGAGAATTTTGGCTGGCATTGTGATTTTTCCAGGCACCCCTGTGTGCAATTACCTTATTATGGATAAACTGATCCTTAACCAATTCTATCTCCTTTTGTACTCCGCCTGCCTTAAAAGTAATGGCGTAACGGAAATCTGGTGATGAAGGCAAAAGTTGAGCCCTCTTTTTTAAACTTATATTCCCTTTTTTGTCTATCCTGAACAGGTTGGAAGTATCTTTTACAAGCGAAATTTTACTGTTGATTTTGTCAGTTGCAGGCAAAATTTTGCCTACCAGTGCCCCCTTCTGATTTACAGGAACAGAATAGCTATCTGGTCCGATTAAAGAGGTTACAGGTTTTTTTGGTTGTGCGATAATAACATTACCAAAGAGAAGACAAAATAGAGTTAATCTGGCCGTTCTGTTTTTCATTTTGAAACATATTAATTTGACTATAAAGATATATTTAAATTTCTGCACTTTTTTAAAAATTATTTTATCCGATTGAAAATGGCTACTTTTGGACGGTTATTTTGATTGATTTACCGCTATATGTTAGTAATCCCATACAATATGTTTTCCTCGCTACAGTCAAGGAACTACAGGCTCTATTTTGCCGGGCAGGGTATTTCACTAATTGGCACTTGGATACAAAACATAGCACTCAGCTGGTTGGTCTACCGTATTACCGGTTCTGTTTTCCTGCTGGGAGTCGTAGGATTTACAAGCCAAATTCCCTCTTTTGTCCTTACCCCCTTTACCGGAGTGCTTACGGACAAATACAATCGCTTGAAAATAATGATAATAGCCCAGACTCTCTTTATGATTCAGGCATTCCTTATGGCTTTTCTGGTACTTTTCAACCTTATAGATGTCTGGCACATAATTACCCTGAGTCTACTCTTCGGGGTTATTACAGCTTTCGACGCTCCTGCCCGTCAATCGTTGGTGATAGACCTTATAGACAAGCCGGAAAATCTGAGTAATGCAATAGCACTCAATTCTGCACTCTTCAATGGTGCCCGTCTGATTGGCCCCGCCATAGCAGGAATCATTATTGCATTAGTGGGTGAAGGAATCTGCTTTCTTATAAATGCCTTAAGTTTTGTCGCTGTAATTGCGGCCCTTATGCAAATAAAAATTAAATTCAACCCCTCTAAAGCTTCATCTGACGACTTTAAAAAGAGTTTCAGAGATGGACTTCAATACACTTTCCGCTCTGTGCCTATAAGAACACTCATACTGCTGCTGGCGATACTTAGCCTGGCCGCTTTCCCGTTTACCGTACTTCTGCCTGCATACGCAAAAGAGATACTTTCCGGCAATGCCGATACGCTGGGTTTTCTGATGTCGGCTCTGGGAGCAGGAGCTTTAACCGGTGCATTATATATGGCCTCACGCAAAAAGGTACTCGGACTGTCAAAAATAATATCTGTAAATTCATCCATTCTTGGGATATCAATAATAATTATATCGTTTTCGGACAAACTGTTTTTTTCATTGGTTATTTTGTTCTTTTGCGGATTATCTATGATTCTGACACTTTCATCGGTTAATACATTGCTGCAGACAATTACGGACGAAGATAAACGGGGCCGGGTTATGAGCTTTTATGCTATGGCACTTATGGGAATCCAGCCCATCGGAAACCTTTTGGCAGGGTCCATTGCAAGCGGAATCGGAATTCCGCATACATGTTTATTGGGTGGAGTTTTCACCCTCATTTCGGGAATATGGTTCAGCTTAAACCGAAGATCTTTTTCGGGCTATATACGGCCTATTTATGTAAAAAAGGGAATATTGCCAGAATTGTAAAATTGTAAAATAGAATACAGTGCCTTTTCCCTCTTCGCTTTCGATCCAAGTCCTGCCTGAATCTTTCAAAAATGAACAACGGATAACCTCTGCTTGTTATTATATTATATTAAATTAAATATTTACCCTATGTCAAAACTTAAGTTCGAATATAAGATAACTATTGCATATCTTATCATAGGATTTGCATGGGTTCTTTTCTCGGACAAGTTGCTCTATTCGGCCATTTCCGATACTCATTTACAATCTGACCTTCAGATCTATAAAGGGTGGTTTTATGTTGTTGTAACAGCAATTTTATTCTTTTTTCTCATTAAAAGGTACCTGGTGAAACTGCGAAAAGCCGAACAAAAAGCACTTGAAAGCGACCGCCTTAAATCTGCCTTCTTAACAAACCTTAATCACGAGATAAGAACTCCTATGAATGGAATTCTTGGCTTTTCCGAACTGATTAGAAACTCTGAATTGACAGGAGAGCAACAACAGGAGTATTTAAAGGTGATTGAAAAAAGCGGAGAGAGGGTATTGGAACTTTTTAGCGATCTTATTCTCCTGGCTAAAATCGATTCAGGACAGATTGGAATAACTAAGACAGAAGTTAATATCAATGAAATTTCTCAATTTCTCTCCATTTTTTTTAAATCCGAGGCAGAGAAAAAAGGACTACAGATATCTGTCTTTAACTCACTCTCGGACTCTGAGTCAATAATTGAAACAGACAAGGAAAAGGTATTTGCCGTTTTGTCTCACTTGGTAAAGAATGCCATTAAGTATAGTATAAACGGAACTATTGAGGTTGGATATATCAAGAAAATGAATTTTCTGGAATTCTTTGTTAAAGACAAAGGAATAGGCATTCCAAAAGAGAAGCAGGAGGAGATATTCAACAGGTTTGTGCAGGCAGATAACTGTTTGTCAAAATCTTATGAGGGAGCGGGTTTGGGTTTATCTATAGCGAAAGCCCTTATTGAAATGCTTGGCGGAAAAATATGGTTGGAGTCACAGGAGAATGTTGGATCGGATTTTTATTTTACCATACCTTACGTACAAACTCAAAATTCTGGAAAAAAATAGATACAGATTTATAATAAGAAGGTTTGCACAGGTCGTTGCTTTCTGTTAACTTTGATGTTTTCAAATATAATAGTTAACTATGACAAGAGCAATCTATAGTGTAATTACCGGAACAGGAAGTTACCTGCCAACCAGACGCATCAAAAACGAGAATTTTCTCAACAACCGTTTTTATGATTCAGAAGGAGCTGTACTAGATAAACCGAATCAGGAGATAATCGACAAATTTTTGGAAATCACAACTATCGCAGAGAGACTGTATGCTTCGGACAATCTTGTAACCTCGGATATTGCCAGCTTAGCTGCTGTTGAAGCCATAAAGTCTGCAAATATAGATAAGGAAGAGTTGGACTATGTAATTGTAGCACACAATTTTGGTGATACAAAGTGGGATAATAATCATTCAGATATTGTTCCCAGTTTAGCCGCGCGTGTAAAGCATAATTTAGAAATTAAAAATCCCAATGCCATTGCCTACGACATTACTTTTGGTTGTCCTGGCTGGCTTCAGGCAATTATCCAGGCAGATTATTTTATTAAGTCCGGAGATGCTAAAAAGATATTGGTTTTGGGAGCAGATATTCTCTCCAGAATAAGCGATCCTCACGACCGGGACAGTATGTTATATGCCGACGGTGCAGGAGCTACCATTCTTGAAGCCAGGGAGAGCGATACTCCTATTGGAATTCTTGCACATAAAACTCGTTCGGATACCTTTTTACATTCCCAGATGTTGTATATGGGTAAATCATATAATCCCGACTATGAAAAAAAGGGAGATCTGTTTCTAAAGATGAACGGGCGAAGGCTCTATCAATATGCTCTTGAGACAGTGCCACAAGCCATAAAAGAGTGTCTGGAGAAGAGCAACACTGATATCCGTGATGTTAAAAAAGTACTTATTCATCAGGCCAACGGGAAAATGGACGACGCAATACTAAAAAGGCTATATGCTCTTTATGATATCGTTGATTTACCCGAGTACATTATGCCAATGACAATCTCATGGCTGGGTAATTCATCAGTAGCGACTTTGCCTACTTTATTGGATTTGATACTGAATGCAAAAATAGACCCTCACAAAATCAACAACGGCGACACCATCGTTTTTGCATCAGTAGGAGCGGGAATGAACATTAATGCAGTTGCATACAAGTATGTTCAACCTCTTCAATAATATTGACAGGAAGAATTACAGACCTAAATTCGGGGGACTGGAGATATTCAGGTTCATTGGCCCTGGCTTATTAGTCACTGTTGGATTCATAGACCCCGGTAACTGGGCATCCAATCTTGCTGCCGGAGCAAATTACGGATACGCCCTTCTCTGGATGGTTACACTATCTACCATTATGCTGATATTCTTGCAGCATAATGTTGCTCACCTTGGTATTGCCACGGGCCTGTGTCTTTCTGAGGCAGCTGCAATATACATCAAACCGCGTTACTCAAAAATCCTGCTTTCATCTGCAATGGCTGCATCCATATCTACATCTCTGGCAGAGATACTTGGAGGAGCCATTGCTCTAAATATGTTATTTGATGTACCCGTAAGAGCCGGAGCAATATTAGTTACAATTTTTGTAATGATTATGCTCTACACAAATTCATATAAGATGATAGAAAAGTGGATAATTGCATTTGTTTCAATTATCGGCTTGTCTTTTTTATACGAACTTTCTCTGGTAAATATCGACTGGAACAGTGCCATTGCCGGCTGGGTTACTCCAACCTTCCCTAAGGGTTCAATGATTATAATAATGAGTGTACTGGGTGCGGTAGTTATGCCTCACAATCTTTTTCTGCATTCAGAAATAATTCAGAGCCGGCAATGGAACCTTGAAAATGAAAAAATAATAACCAAACAGCTGAAATATGAATTTCTGGATACTTTGCTCTCTATGATAATCGGTTGGGCTATCAACAGTGCAATGATTCTTTTGGCTGCTACCACCTTTTTCCAGACGCAAACTCCTGTTTCCGAACTTCAGCAGGCCAACCGGTTGCTGACTCCATTGCTGGGGAATAATGCTGCAGTTGTTTTTGCAGTTGCCCTTCTTTTTTCCGGAATAGCCTCCACCACAACATCAGGGATGGCGGCGGGAACTATCTTTGCCGGTATGTACAAGGAGCCTTACGATATTAAGGATAACCACTCAAGAATTGGTGTGGCGATATCGTTGATTTTTGCACTATGCATAATACTCTTCATAAGCAATCCGTTTAAAGGATTGATACTTTCTCAGATGATTCTGAGCATACAGCTTCCTTTCACAATTTTCCTCCAGGCTTATTTAACCTCCTCTGCCAAAGTAATGGGCAAGTACACAAACACTTTATTCACCAAAGTAGTCCTCTATGTCATCGGCGTAATAGTGACTATCCTGAATATTGCTCTTTTTATCACTTTGCTTTAAATTAATAATTTTGCATATGGACATAACTGCAGTTGTTTTCGGAGCAACGGGACTTGTTGGGAAAGAACTTGTTTCTCAACTGCTCCGGGGAGATGAATACAAAAAAATAATAGTAGTGGTTAGAAAATACCTGACTATTTCAAACCATAGACTCGAACAGGTTCAACTATCGGAATTTTCGCAACTAATGCAATTGGCAGACAAGTTAAATGCCGATACATATTTTTGTTGCATTGGCACCACCATCAAGAGAGCCGGATCAAAAGAGAACTTCAGAATGGTCGATTATGCAATTCCACAGAAAATTGCACGCTTGGCAGAAAAACTTTCTGTTCCCAATCTGGTGATTATCTCATCAATCGGTGCAAATATAAACTCATCCAACTTTTACCTTCGCACAAAAGGTGAAATGGAAAAGTCTGTAAGGGAGATTTATACGGGGAATCTCAATATTGTACGCCCCTCTCTGCTAATGGGTCGAAGGGAAGAGTTCCGTTTTCGTGAGACTATTGCCATTGCCTTCATGAAACTTTTCGGATGGCTTTTTGTAGGTACTTTAAAACAATACAGGGGTACGTCTGTTCGCGACGTGGCTCGGGAAATGATAACATTATCAAAATATGGAGACAAAGATTAAAGAATTTATGCCTAAGACAGTTTTGGCTATGATTTTAACTTGTGTGATATCAAGTTTTCTCATAGAAATACCTAAAATATTTTCAGTCGACCTGAAAAGCTTCTCATTTTACGAAAAAAATGCAGCATTGATTGTGTTTTTTGGTCTATCTGTTTTTTCTCTATGGCTAAACAGTGCTTTTTCAAATAGAAAGCTGATATACCTCTTACTGGCATTCACTCTTCCGGCAATTTATGTGAATCTCCTACCGTCCGGCGATGATAGCAGCTCTATAAACCTTGTCTATATTCATCTCCCTCTGCTTTTGTGGGCTATCTATGGAGTTGTTTTTATTAATTTTGACATGCGTGACAAGGCAGGACGCATTGGCTACATAAGATATAATGGAGACCTGGCTGTCGTTACAGGTCTTATTCTAATTGCGGGGGCAATCCTTGCGGGAGTTACAATATCTCTCTTTGAAGTGTTGGACCTCAAGATAGAGAAATTCTATATGGATTACATTGCCCTCTGCGGACTGGTATCAGCACCTGTGGTTGCCGCATTCATCATAGACACCTATCCGATGGCTTCAAGCAAGATCGTGCCGATAATTGCGCATATTTTCAGCCCATTGGTGCTGTTCACTTTGGTGATATACCTGATTGCAATTCCATTTTCCGGGAAAGATCCTTACAATGACAGAGATTTTCTTTTGATCTTCAACTTGATGCTCATTGGTGTCATGGCAATAGTAGTTTTCTCGGTTTCAGAGACTATTACAGGTAAAAGGAATAGATTCAACGAATCTGTCTTAATGCTCCTTGCCTTTGTAACGCTCGTAATTGATTTGATTGCATTGTCTGCAATTTTATACAGATTGGGTGAATTTGGCATATCGCCCAACCGGATTGCCGTACTGGGGTCAAATATCCTGATATTTGCAAATCTTGCATTAATATTGGTAGATTTGTTCAGAGTAAATTTTAAAAAATCCGCGATAAATATTGTCGAAAATACTATATCCAGATACCTTCCGGTTTATCTGGTATGGATATTAATAGTGGTGTTTGCTTTTCCACTTATTTTCGGGATGAAGTAGGATATCAACGACCAAGTCATTTGTGGCAATAATTTGATAATCAGATAGTTAAATAGTTTTACCTTTATGGACTAATGCGTTGAATTACTGTGAATTGCCACAAATGACTTGGTCAAAATAATGACAAATCTCTTTTTATTTTGTATCTTTGAAAATTACCAAAATAATCAAATACTGAATGACCAAATCACAAGACACATTTAACAAAAAAGAAAAAGAGAAAAAGCGTTTAAAAAAGCGACTGGAAAAACAGCACAAGAAGGAAGAGCGCAAGGCTAATGCACCGGGTGGGGGACTCGAAAACATGATTGCTTATGTGGATGAAAATGGAAACCTCTCAGATACTCCACCAGATCCTACAAAGAAAACAAAAATCAATGCAGAAAGCATAGAGATAGGTGTTCCCAAAAGGGTAGAGGAGGAGGCTCCTGCAATAAGAAAAGGGAAAGTCGAATTTTTTAACGATTCAAAAGGTTTTGGGTTTATCAGAGAGCTCGAAACAGAAGAACAATATTTTGTCCACATTAACGGCCTGTTGGAAAAAATATCGGAAAACGACACAGTTACATTTGAACTCGAACGTGGCTTAAAGGGTATGAATGCCGTACGCGTAAAGAAGGCCTAATTCTGTTCTGAATGTAGGTTACTACAAAAAGGCTCTCATGGCGGACTTTTCTTTTCCGGCAATTAAACTTTGTTGAAAAAGTGTTGTCAAAAGAGAAATATCGTAAAATAAATATCAAATAATGAAAAAAGTATTTTTACTTGTTGCAATTGCACTGTTTGCAATGAGTGCCAACGCACAGCAACATCGAATGGGTTCAAGAGAACCAGTGGCATTTGCCAAAGAAAAAATAGCAAATATTGCTAAGTATGTAGAGGTGACTAAAGAGGACAGCACCAAACTACAAACTCTGTTTGTCGATTATCAGAAAGAAGCAACGGCTGCTATGGACGACAATGCAAAACGTGCAGAAATCGTTAAAGGTCTTCAGGGTAAAATTGAAGCTATTCTGGGGGCAGAGAAGTACAAGACTTACAGAGAGAAATATGCAGCTGATCCTGGCAATCAAAGGAGAATGCACCGTTAATAAGATATAACATCTTATAAATCGAATCATTTAATGACTAAAAAAATATTTCTGCTACTAATTATAGGGGCAGTGTTAATTCCTGTTAAATCTGTAGCTGACGAAGGGATGTGGCTCGTGAACCTTTTCGAGAGCAGTATTTATCCCCAGATGGTTAAAAAGGGGCTTAAGTTAAAGGCTAAAGAGATATATAACGAGGCGGACAACAGCGCAATTACAAATGCAATAGTATCTCTCGATTTTGGCTGCACAGGCAGTATGATTTCAAACAGTGGCTTGCTGATAACTAATCACCATTGTGCATATGGAGATATACACTCTTTGAGTACTCCTGAGAAAAATTATCTTGAAGACGGCTTCTGGGCACTTAAACAGGCCGATGAAAAACCCATAAAGGGTAAAAATGCTCTCTTTTTAAGAAAGGTTCTGGATGTTACAGACGAAGTTAAGGAAGAGGTGGCAACTATGCAAAAGGAGGGGTTCAAGGGGATGATGATGAGAAGAGTCTTCAAGAACGTAGAAAACCGATATAAAAAAGGGACAGATAACGAAATTATATGTGCCTCGATGTGGAACGGAACAAAATATTACATCTTCTTCTACGATGTGTATACAGATGTAAGACTTGTCGGTGCTCCTCCGGTTTCTATAGGTGCGTTTGGCGCAGAAGCAGACAACTGGGGCTGGCCTCAGCACAAAGGGGATTTTGCTCTTTACAGGGTGTATGGCGATAAAAATGGTCGCCCGGCAGTTTATTCTGCTGACAACCAGCCTATTACTCCAAAGAGAGTACTAAATATCTCTGTGAAAGGTGTAAGAGAGGGAGACTATGTTATGATCATGGGCTATCCCGGCAGGACTAACAGGTACGTCTCTTCTTTTGAGGTTAAAGAGAAGCAGGAGATAATCAATCCGATAGTTACAGAGATAAGGAGAGCGAAGCTTGATGTATGGAAAAGGCATATGGATGCAGATCCTGTGGTCCGGCTTAAATACTCCGATAACTATTTCAGTATAAGCAACTATACTGACTATGCAAAATGGGAAAACAAATGTTTTATCCGTTACGATGTTGTGGGAATAAGGGAGCAAGAGGAGAAGGAGCTGGCAAAATGGATAAATTCAGACCCAAAGGCAGCTGAAAAATATGGGAAGCTTTTGGAAAACATGAAAAAAGGCTTTGATGCCCGAGTTCAGTTTATTAAGGACAGAGCTTACTTTAGGGATTCCTGGGCCTCGGTTTCTGAAGTTGTCCAACAGGCGAAGAGATTTTCACGTGTGACAGGGGATATGGAAAAAGAGGGAATGGACAAGCTATCTGTAAACGACAAACTTTTCCAGACAGAACTAAAAGCAGCTGATCACGATCTTTACAAAGTTTATGACCTTGCAACCGACCGAGAGCTTTTCGAACAACAACTGGCTTTCTTTCTTAAATATGTCTCTCCAAAATTGTATACGGGAGCTCTTGCCAAATGGAAAGAGGAGTTCAATGGAGATGCAAAGAGAATTGCCGACTATGTCTTTGACAACTCTGTCTACACAACGAGGGAGAAATTTCTAAAATATTTTGAGACACCAAGAACAAAAGAGGAGATACTCTCAGACCCGGCAGTTCAGCTGGCAATGTCCTCTTCGATTCAGATGGTGACTGCCGGGAGTGAAAAAATTAACAAAGAACTTGGTTATGATCCTGAATCACTTACCACACAATACGGCAGGGCACTATACCAGATGAAGGAATCAAAAGGTATCTCTCAGTATCCCGATGCAAATTCTACAATGAGAATATCTTATGGTACAGTAGGAGGGCTTGTTCCTTCAGACGGCATCACATATTCATACAGGACAACAATAAATGGTTACAGAGAAAAAAAAGATCAGTCCAATTATGAGTTCAAGGTAAATGCCAGAATGGATTCTCTCATGAAAGCCAAAGATTGGGGCAGATGGGGAGAAAAAGGTGAGTTATATACAGACTTCCTTACAAACACTGATATAACGGGAGGTAATTCCGGTAGTCCGGTTATGAACTCAAAAGGTGAACTGATTGGACTTGCATTTGACGGAAACCGGGAATCTATGAGTGGTGATGCATATTACCATCCGGTTTATTTTAAAACGGTTAATGTCGATATTCGCTTTGTATTGTGGGTTATAGACAAGTATGCCGGAGCGGGCAAGCTAATAGATGAGATGAATATTGTAATAAAATAATGAAGTTGATGAAGATAAAAGCTATTTTAATATCGTTATTGGCATTTGTTGCCATACAGCTACCGGCACAGGACAAAATGCTGGATCTTTTAAAAAGTGAGTTGAAGAGCCAGATGACAACTCTGCAAAAAGGTGAGTATCCACCTTATTACATGAACTACAGGGTAATAGACAATTACTCGAGAGTAATCCGCTCTTCTATGGGTGCAACAAATACCATCGAAGAAGACAAACAGGTGATCTTTGTTCCTCAAATCAGAATCGGCTCTCCGGAGTTTGATAATTTTCATGAGTCTCAAAATGGGGTTATGATAAGCAGGTTTATGGGGCCTCCGACAGTTTTGCTTCCAAAAGATCTTCAAAACGGATTAGAATCGTTTAAACAGATTATAAAGGAAGAGGTTAACAGTCGCTATAAATTCGCAATCAATAGTTTGGACAGGGCAAAAGCAAAAAAGGGAGTTCAGGTAGAAAACCTTGATAAATCTCCTGACTTTACAAAAGCTAAAGCCGAGAAATATTTTGAACCAGCTCTTAAAGAGGACAAAATTGCTCTTGACATGGATCAGTGGCAGAAAAAACTGAATAAGTACAGTGGCCTTTTTGCAGAGAACAAAGATGTAGTATCGTCCAATACAACTTTAAGTTATAAGGTCTGGCGCAAGTATTTCGTCTCTACAGAAGGTGCGGAAATTGCCGAAAACAGAGTCTATATTTCTCTGAGCATTAGAGCAATAACTATGGCAGATGATGGAATGGAACTTCCGTTATATAAAAGCTACTTTGGTTTTTCTCTTGACGAACTTCCGGAAGAAGCTGAGATAATCAAAGATATTAAAGAGATGTCTGCTAAGTTGTCAAAATTAAAAGTTGCTCCTTTGGTTCAGCCTTATACAGGGCCTGCTCTTTTGTCGGGATCTGCAAGTGGTGTGTTCTTCCATGAAATTTTCGGACACAGGGTTGAGGGTCAGAAGATGAAGAGCGACAGTGACGGTCAGACGTTTAAAAACATGATTGGCGAAGGTGTTTTGCCAAAAAGTCTTAGCGTTTATATGGACCCTACTATGAAGAAATATCATGGGAACTCTTTGAATGGTTATTATATTTTTGATGATCAGGGTGTAAGAGGTGAAAGAGTTGAGGTTGTCAAAAACGGCAAACTTGAAAACTTTCTTATGACCCGCACAGGACTGGATGGTTTTCCAAAATCAAACGGACACGCAAGAGCAGAATTTGAATACGATCCAACCTCTCGTCAATCCAATCTTATTGTTGAGACAAACGAATACAAAACAGATGCAGAGTTGAGGAAATTACTTATTGATGAAACAAAAAAACAGGGTAAAGAGTATGGTTACTTCTTTAAGGCGGTTACAGGCGGTTTTACCCAGACCGGCAGAACCGGTGCAAACTCTTTCAATGTTACTCCTCTGGAGGTTTACAAAATTTTTGTTGACGGCAGAGAGGATGAACTGGTAAGAGGTGTTGACATGATTGGAACTCCACTCTCTATGTTTTCAAATATCGAGTTTGCAGGAGGAGACTTTGAAATCTTTACAGGAACTTGCGGAGCTTCTTCCGGGAATGTGCCAGTAACAGCTATTTCGCCAACAATTCTGGTAAACAAGGTTGAACTGCAAAAGAAAGCAAAACCGACAGTTACACCGGCACTTTTGCCTCGTCCGTAAATCGTAATAATCATAAATAAATTAGAGAAATGAGATACACATATACATTAATGAGATTTTTCTATACATTAATACTCGCTCAGCTCATATCTGCAGCCTCTCTGTTTGGCCAGACAAACGACAATGTTTTGTTCAAAGCAATGCAGGACGAGATGGACCGCAGTAAAAAAGAGTTGATACTTCCTAACTCTCCGGCTCCATTTTTTGTAGCATACACAGTAGGGGAGACCCAATATATCTCCGTCAGCAGCTCCTTAGGTGCAATATTGTCTACAAAAGAGAGTCCTAAAGAGAGAATGCATTCGGTAAATCTTTATGTTGGAGATAATAATTTTTCGAGTGACTATTCATATTCGGGCAACGGTGTTTTATCACCAAACTTTACTTCGCGGGACGACAATTACGATCAGTTAAAACGTAATTTCTGGCAAACCTCGGATGTAGCATACAAGCTCGCTGTTGAGGTTTACAACTCAAAGAAAAACGGCATTAAAACAGCAACACTCACAGATGAGGAGAAAACTTTACCCGATATGCTTCCGCTAACCAAAGTTGAAGTTTATACGCCGGTTGTTCCTGCGTTCAACTTTGATAAAAAATCATATGAAGATCTTTCAAAGAATTTGTCAAAGGAGTTTGCCAAGTATCCTGTAATTTTTGATTCCCGTGTTGAGATAGATGGTATTGAAACGGTTTATTACTATCAGTCTACAGAGGGAAGCAAAATTAAAGAGCCTGTAAGTTATGTTGCTGTTACCATTAAGGGTAAGGTGAGAAATACGAAAGGTCAGATTATTAATGACCGGGAAACCATATATGCAAAATCGTTTGATAAGTTACCTGCTTCAGAGGTTCTGACAGCCAAAGTGAATGAGTTTTCAAATAAGCTTGTTGCATTGCAAGGTGCAGCATCTATGGAAGAATACTATCAGGGACCTGTTCTGTTCGAAGAGGCAGCTGCAGCTTCAATTATTTCAGATAATCTGATCTCAGCATCCGGCATAATCTCTTTCAGGAAACCTATTCAAGTGATGGCAACTGTTGCCAGGGTAGAAAATATCTCTTCAAAAAAAGACGTTAAGCCTTTGGAGGAGAGAATAAACAAAAAGGTGATCGATAGCAGATTAAGCGTTTCGAATAAAACAGATATGACCGATTTTAACGGTGTTTCACTTATTGGCAGCTATAACTTAGATGCCCAGGGCGTCTCTCCGGTGAAAGAGGTAAAACTTATAGAAAACGGAATACTAAAGAGACTTCTCAGTAGCCGCGTACCTACCAAAAAGATTAAAGCATCTACAGGCAGTATGAGATTTGGCGTAAGACCAAGAGCAATTGTTTTGAATGTTGTTCCCGGAACACTTGCCGTTAGCGCTCCAAACGGAAGCACTTCCGCCGAACTTAAGGCAGAACTGATAAAAGCAGCTATTGAAGAGGGTATGGACTATGCATACATTGTAAGAAAAATTGCAAATGACACCGACCAGTACATATATAAGGTCTCGGTTAAGGACGGCTCGGAAACATTGATTACCGGCTCGGAAATTACACCAGTACCATTTACCAAACTCAAACGGGTACTGGGCGTAAGTAAAGAACAATCAGCCATCAACTTTTTATATCAGGGAGAGATACCAACGTCGATAATATATCCGAAATCAATTTTGGTAGAAGATATAGAGATCAACAATAAGCCTTTGAATGTTCAGAAAGAATCACCGCTAATTGTTAGGTAATAGCGTTTTTTAATAACTAATGTAACAAGGAGAGAGGATGTCTGGTAATTCGGGCATCCTCTTTTGATAATATGAAATTATGAAAAAGGTAGTATTGATTACCGGAGCATCATCGGGTATTGGGAAAGAAACATCTCTTCTTCTTGTGCGGCAGGGGTTTATAGTATACGGAGCAGCACGGAGACTAGAAAAAATGGAAGAAATAAAAAATGCAGGAGTCCGTCTATTGCAGATGGATGTAACGGATGATGCTTCAATGATAAAAGGTATCCTGGAAATAATCGAAAATGAAAAGAGGATAGATGTATTAGTAAATAATGCCGGATACGGCTCTTTCGGGGCATTGGAAGATATTACGGTTTCAGAAGCGAAATATCAGTTTGAAGTAAACCTTTTTGGCTTAGCAAGATTGATTCAGTTGGTACTCCCGTAAAGAGTCTGCGAACAGGCATTTGAATTTGTTAAATTCAGTATACAAAAGAGGGTCTGAGCCGGTTGTCATTGCCAGGACAATCTCAAAAGCGATTCTGTCAAATAATCCAAAAACGAGGTATGCTGTCGGAGCGGGATCAAAACTTATAATTTTTGTAAGAAACGTATTACCAGATAGAGTATTCGACAAATTAGTCATGAAGGCTCTGAATCTTAAATTTTAGCAATTTTAATATGTAATATTTATTTTGTACTTTTATAAAAAATGAATTAGAAACAAAATAAGAATGCTGTTCTAAGTTCGATCCCATACCATGGGATGACAAAACATTATGCCGCTTAATTTTGGCAGAATTATGAAAAGAGTGGACAGGAAAGTAAGAGAGTCAGGAGAAACAATGACAGACTGGCTGTATCTCTCGGATGAAGGTGCATTCAAGGACACTGGTTGAATGAAAATGACAACACATGAAAGAAGGAAAATGTGAAATTTGCAATAAATTATTTCCGGAAGATCAATTGATTACCGGCCATGGTATACGCCATGAGATTGAAAAACTGATCAGAAAAGATTATCCGGAATGGAGTGACAACAGCCGAATGTGTAAAGAAGATTTCAACACATTCAGGATGAAATATATTGTCAATATTATTGAAGAGGAAAAGGGGAGTATTGAAGACCTGGAAAATGCTGTAATAGTTAGCATCCGTGAAAATGAAATAATATCTACCGATGTAAACATTAAATCTCAACCAATAAAATTTGGAGAAAAAATAGCAGACAAAGTAGCGTCATTTGGCGGAAGTTGGAAATTTATAATCCTGTTTTTCTGTATTTTATCAGTATGGATAATATTAAATGCCGTTTCCATATTTTTCAAGCCCTTTGATCCATATCCATTTATTTTGATGAATCTTGTCTTGTCTTGTCTTGCGGCTATACAGGCTCCGATAATAATGATGAGTCAAAACAGGACAGAGAAAAAAGATAGGCTCAGGTCCGAGAACGATTATAAAGTAAATTTGAAGTCAGAAATTGAGATAAGGACTTTACATGAAAAGGTAGATCATTTATTACTGGATCAGTGGTCAAAAATGATGAAGATACAGGAGGTGGAACTTGAAATACTAGAAGATATCCGAAATAATATCGGGAAAAATATTTGAATTATTAATAACTTTAAAAAAAGGAGATTGAAATGAGCTTATTTTATGTTATAGTTTTTATACTATTTATATTTTTTATAGGAATAAGAATAGTACGCCCAACTCAAAGGGGATTAATAGAAAGACTTGGGAAATACCACTCTTTTGCAAACCCTGGGTTCCACTGGATAATTCCTGTTATCGACAGACTTTTCCTGGTAAATATAACAGAACAGATGGTAGATGCAGAACCTCAGGAGATAATAACAAACGATAACCTTAACGCCAGGGTGGATGCACAGGTCTACTTCAGGGTAAAGTCAGACGAAGAGAGCGTAAAGGGCTCTATCTACAACGTAAATAATTTTAGATGGCAAATCGTGAACCTTGCACGCACAACACTGCGTAATATCATTGGTACTCTTACACTTAAATCTGCCAACAGCGAGCGCGGGAAAATTAATGCAGAACTCTACAAGACACTGCATACAGAAACCCAGGGCTGGGGTATTGAAATTGTAAGGACAGAATTAAAGGAAATTGATCCTCCAAAAGATGTTCAGGAGACAATGAACAAGGTTGTAAAAGCCGAGAATGAAAAGATTGCAGCCATAGATTCTGCAACAGCCGCAGAAACAGTTGCCGATGGTGTAAAGCGTGCCAAGATCAAAGAGGCAGAGGGCTACAGACAATCAGCAATTCTACACGCAGAAGGTGAAGCCGAAGCCATAAGACTTGTGAACGAAGCTGCCGATAAGTATTTTATAGGGAATGCCCAGCTATTAAGAAAGTTACAGGCTCTTGAAGTATCACTCGAGAAAAACGCCAAAATTGTGGTCCCGACAGGATCCGAACTGGTTAACGTTATTGGAGAGATGGCAGGAGTCCTGCCACTGGAAAAGAAAAAATAATAGATTATTTAAAAAGGTAATGCTATGAAAAAGATCTATCTGTTTCTGTCTGTTATCGCTATGGTTTTAATAGTAACCTCCTTAGTTGTGCCGCAACAACCAACTAATCCTATTCCGGATGATCTTAAAACTGTTTTTAAAACCTCCTGCATGGCTTGCCATGCAAATGAAGGTAGCCGTTTGGCAATGTCTAAGGTAAATTTTTCCAAATGGGATAGTTATGATTCCGAAAAGCAGTCCAGAAAAGCTGCAAGTATTTGTAAATCAGTTTATAGAGGATCCATGCCTACGAAGTCGTTCGTTAAATCGAACCCGGGAGCCATTCTTACAGATGCTCAAAAGAACAAAATCTGCAAGTGGAGTGACAATCTTAATAGGAATAGGTAAAAAGGTTGAGATCTTCCGTAAAAAACCCCTAACTTTGGGCGCTTTTAAAAAAAGTATGAGAAATGATGGGGAAGATACTGATCGAAATAATTAACCTGCTTGCTATAGCAACAATAATAAGTTTTCCTTTTTTTAAAACTAAAGGGAGAGGTGTTATTGCCCTTGGAGTAATTACAACTCAGGTTATTATCAGTTTTATAGTTGCTGTTTCTGTTTTTGTAAACGGTCCCGTAGATTGGCTCTATCCGGGGTCATGGGTATCAGGAATCATCCATATGCGTATAGATTATCTATCCGCCTGGTTTATAATGGTTATCAGCTTTACGTTCCTTACAGGGGCGTGGTATGGTTTCCGCTATATGAAAAATTATATCGACCAGAGCTTCAATCTGGCCGTTCATGCCATCTCTTATATTCTTGTTTATATAGCTCTTATTGATATATGCATAGTACAAAACGGTTTTGTAATGCTTGTTGCCTGGGAAATAATGGCTCTGGGATGTTTCATCGTAATAATTTTCGAGCACTATAAGACCGAAACCTTAAAAGCAGGCATAAATTTCCTGATACAGTCCCGTGTGAGCATTCTTTTTCTAACCATCGCCTTCATGTGGGTAAAGATTAAAACCGGATCGTTCGATTTCGGAGCTATTACAGCCTTTACATCGTCGCAGCCTGCAATTACCGGAGTAGGACTTTTTGTATTGTTCTTCATCGGATTTGCAATCAAATCGGGTTTTGTCCCTTTTCATACCTGGCTGCCTCTGGCGCATCCTGCCGCACCGGCACATATTTCCGGAGTGATGTCGGGAGTAATTATTAAAATTGGTATTTACGGTATATTGAGGGTGTTGATGTTGATAAAAACCGATATGGTTTCTGTCGGATATTTTATACTCTTTGTTTCGATAATTACAGGAGTATATGGGGTGATGTTAGCTATAGTCCAGCATAATCTTAAAAAGCTGCTGGCCTATCACAGTATTGAAAACATTGGGATAATAGGGATAGGGATAGGATTAGGTTGTCTCGGACTGGGTTTTGATAATCAGCTTATTACGATTGCCGGATTTGGAGGGGCTATATTGCACACCCTCAACCATTCGCTCTTTAAATCCCTTCTGTTTTACAGCGCAGGCAACGTATATCAGGCTGAACATACGATGGATATAGAAGCCCTGGGCGGATTACTGAAGAAAATGCCCCGTACAGGATATTTGTTTTTAATAGGCTCGCTTGCCATTTGCGGTTTGCCGCCATTCAATGGTTTTGTGTCGGAATTCTTTATTTACAGCGGCCTGTTCAATGGATTGCACTCAGACAGCTTCCAGTTTATCATGGTAATTTTATTCGCAATTTTAGGATTAGTACTTATTGGCGGATTGGCTTTGATCTGTTTTACCAAAGCTTTTGGTATTGTTTTCCTTGGAAATCCGAGAGAAAATTCGCACAATGAGATAATAGATGAAAAGCCACAAAGGATTTTTCCCATGTATATAATTGCCGTCGCCATTGTTTTGATAGGTTTGTTTCCACTATTTCTGAGTCCGGCTCTTTTAAGAATTACCAGTTTGTATCTCCCTTCTGTTAGTGCGGAGGTAGTTGCTCAAGTAACACAAATATTTGATAACTTTACGACAATAGGCTGGTACTCAATGGTATTTGTTATAATAACTCTATTATTCTACTGTCTGAGAACTATTCTCACAAAAGAAAGAGAGAATAGCGAGGATATTACCTGGGGTTGCGGGTATGTCGGACAGACAACCAGAATGCAATACACTGCCTCATCGTTTATCAGAACCTACAGAAAATTGGCGGAGCCTTTTCTCCTTATTAAAAAGGAGAAAAAAGATGCACATGGACTATACCCGGGCATTGCAAAACAGGAGACACACCCTGGCGACAAGGTGGAAAACTGGCTCATAGACAGACCGCTGTTTATGATAAGAGGATTTTTGAACCGTTTTGGATTTCTTCAGAACGGAAATATTCAGGCCTATATTCTTTACGGATTCATATTTATTGGTTTGGCCATTCTATTGCCGATTATAATAGATAAGGGAGCAATATTGGTTAGCTTCTTAAATCACCTATAGAATGATAAGCTTTTTACTCATCATATTTACGAGTCTCTTTTTTACCGGAATTGTAATACGGACTAAAAGTATAGCATCCGGACGCAAGGGCCCAGGTATTTTTCAGCCGATGAAAGATATTTTCCGGTTATGGAGAAAAGGCTCTGTTTATAGCAAAACTACCAGTTTCATCTTTAAAATTGCCCCTACTGTATCTTTTGCATCGGTTATAATGGCCATTTTGATGATTCCTCACGGCAGCAACCCAGGAATAATCTCTTTTGAAGGCGATTTTATAATGTTTGCGTATCTCCTTTCTCTCGGGAAGTTTTTAACTATAATTGCTGCTCTTGATACAGGAAGCAGCTTTGAAGGGATGGGTGCAAGCCGCGAAGCTCTATTTTCCATGCTCGTTGAACCCGCCTTTTTTATTCTGATAGGTTCATTCGCACTTTATACAGGTCACACCTCATTCCAAAGCATCTTCAGCTCTTTGCACTACGGTTCTTATATAGCCTATATGCTCGGAGGTCTGGCAACATTTGTTTTTGTAATGATTGCAATGATAGAAAATAGCCGGATGCCGGTTGATGACCCCAAAACCCACCTGGAGCTGACAATGGTTCACGAAGTGACGATATTGGATAACAGTGGCTTCGACCTTGGGACCATTCTGTACACCACAAACCTGAAATTTGCAATGTATGGCGCCCTTATTTCCAACTTCTTTATAGGAGCACTGCCGTTGGAGATTTCCATACCGTTGTTTATATTGATCCAATCCCTGTTTGCCGTAACAGTGGGAATTATTGAATCGTTTATGGCACGTTTCAGAATGGGGCACAACCCCCAGTTTATTTTTATACTTACTTCGGTTTCTCTGCTAATATTCTTTGGAGTATTGCTGGTTCTCGGGAAGTTCATATAATAATTATTTAATTATGACAGATATACTGTTGATAGCCTTAGCCATGACATTGCTTTATATGAGCATTGCCAACAGGCTGCATACCTATTTGCGTATTTTGGTCTTTCAGGGTTTTTTGCTTTTTGGAGTTACTTATCTTACTCTTACGCACATAAATACATTGAACCTGATATTTATTATGCTGGAAACAGTTGTTTTCAAAGCAATTGCCGTTCCCGGTTTCATTAATTATATAATTAAACGTAATGGCATTACCCGGGAAACCGAGCCATACCTGCCCAACTTTGTTTCGTTAATAATTGTAACTCTCATTATTATTGCAACAATAATACTTTCGAGTTCCATAAAGGAGATAAATCTGGACAAAACTTTTTTTGTGGTTGCATTATCTACACTCTTCACTGGGTTGTACCTTATTGTTTCCAGAAAAAAAATCATCACTCATATAATCGGTTATATAGTTATTGAAAATGGAGTTTTTATTCTTTCACTTGCAGTAGGAAACGAAATGCCAATGCTGGTAAATCTAGGCATAATGCTCGATATTTTTGCCAGTGTGCTTATCCTGGGAGTCTTCTTCAACAAGATCGGTGATGTTATAAAAGACCCGGACGTAAATCTTTTGCAAAACTTAAAAGACTAAATTGATAATGGTAGGTATATTTTTAACAGGAACATTAGTCATAAGTCTGGGACTGTTTTTTAACAGGAACACCTTTGTAAACCACTCACTGCTTATTCTCTACCTGGTGCTGTTGTGGGTTCTTGGGATATATGAATGTAATCATCTTAATGTTACTGAGTTAGAGTTTTTCACGCCGGATTCACTGGGTATATTGATGCTAATGGCCATTTGTGTAGTGAGTATTGCGGCATTTTATCACGGATACAGGTATATTGCAACCGGAGATGAGACTCCAAAATCGAGAGGAATTTTCTTTGCCGCAATGGTTATGCTTATAAGTGCCTGCTCAATGTCGTACCTCTCCAACCATATTGCAGTTACCTGGATATTTGTGGAGATTACCACCCTTAGTGCCTCTGCCCTGATATACCACCACAGGAACATCAGAGCTTTGGAGGGAACCTGGAAGTATGTATTCCTGTGTACAATAAGCATCACATTTGTATATGTGGGAATTCTCTTCCTCAGCCTGGCTCTTAAACAGACAGGAGTAGGTGATATGTCGTTTGAATCGCTGTACCGGAACTGTGACAAGTTAAACCCGTTCTGGCTAAAACTTGCGTTCCTGTTCATCTTTACCGGCTTTACAGCCAAGCTTGGAATTGTACCTATGTATACCGCCGGGATCGATGCGAAAGACAAGGCACCCGCGCCGGCCGGAGCACTGCTGGCAAGTGTATTAATGAATCTCGGGTTTGTGGCTATTTACAGAGTTTATGCAATCATTGCACACACTCCGCTTCATCAATGGGCAGATACTATCATTATTATTGCGGCCCTTCTCTCTGTTTTTGTTGCAACAGTCTATATGACCAGGATAAAAAACATAAAACGAATGTTTGCATATTCAGGAGTAGAACATATGGGCTTGGTTATGTTAGGACTCGCAGCCGGCGGAATAGGGGTTTATGCAGCCATTCTGCACGTGATCCTGCATACGTTTATTAAACCGACCCTCTTCTTTCAGTATAACCAAATCTACAGTGTTTACCAGAGCAAAAGTATATACGATGTGGGGAATTATTTTAAATACAATAAGGCAGGTGCGATGTTAATGTTGCTGGCATTTATCTCTGTAACTGCGATGCCCCCTTCGGGCTTGTTCGTAAGCGAGTTTTTAATTTTCCAGTCTTTGTTCCAGTCAAGTCACATAATCATACTGTTTATCGTTCTTATCCTTCTGACCCTTATATTATGGGGCTTTGGCTCAAACACCTTCAAACTACTTTTTACCCCGCCTGTTTCAATAGATGAAACAAAGATACCCAAAATCTCTCCCTGGGAGTCACTGCCTCAATATATACTGCTGGCAATATCTGTTTATCTGGCATATAATCCGCCGGCAGTGCTGGTAACATTGATAGAAAATGCTGTAAAACTAGTACAATGACAGATCTGAAATACATAAGTGTAAACAATAATGAGGCTATAGCTTTAAAAGAGATTCCCGTGCATGCATACGAGGAATTTGTGGAAATTAATGCCAACCTTTTGAAGGGAACCCCTACAAGACACTGTGTTAACTATTTCGGTTATCATTCGGGCAGCAATGTTAAATTGATATGTTGCATAGCCGATGACCAAGTGCACAGTATATTTATATCTTCGGCTCTGATAGACAATATTAAAGACTATCCCTCACTTACTGTTCAAAACCACAATTTCGAAAAGTTCGAAAGAGAGATTCACGAGAATTTTGGGATAAAATATTTCGATCACCCTTGGCTCAAACCTGTGCGATACGCCCATAACCGAGCAGACATGAACAGCAGGATCGATAATTATCCGTTCTATAAGGTGGCAAGCGAAGAGGTGCACGAGGTGGGAGTAGGACCTATACATGCAGGAATTATTGAACCTGGCCATTTCCGTTTTATTTGCAACGGCGAACAGATAATGCACCTGGAAATTCAACTGGGATATCAACACCGGGGCATTGAGCAACTATTTTTGCAGAAGAAAAAATTGCTGGAACGAACAACGCTGGCAGAAAGTATTGCTGGAGACACCGTTGTGGGACACACCACTGCATTTGTAAACCTTTGGGAGAGTCTATGCGGCCTTGAACCAGACTATTCGTTGCATTACGCCCGTACATTGGCAATGGAACTGGAGAGAATTGCAATACATACCGGAGACCTCTCTGCGATTTGTACCGATATTGCCTACCAGCTTGGAAACTCGGTTTACGGAAGGTTACGTACTCCAATTATAAATTTCCTGCAGGAGTGGGGAGGGAACCGCCTTGCCAAGGGGTTAATCAGAGCAGGTAAAATCAATTACCCTTTTTCTGAGGAACTTGCCGAAAGGCTTACACTTGTATTTAACGCTTACGAACCCGATTTTGATGAGATGACCAAAAAACTGTTTAAACTCCCAAGTGCCCTTTCCCGTATGGAAAAGACAGGGGTTGTGAGCTACGATCAGGTTCTCGAAATCGGTACCGTGGGAATGGCGGCCAGAATGAGCGGACTTGACAGGGATATAAGACTTTCACATCCATATAATCTGTACCATTCCATTAATCATCACCCGGTTATTAAACATCACGGCGATGTTTATTCGAGAACGCAGATAAGAAAAGAGGAGATTAAACAATCTATCGGATACATCAGGGGGCTGATTAAACAAGGAGTTCCGGAATTTAAAAAACCGGGAAACATTCCATTTATACCAAAAGGCGATACTTTTGTTATATCTCTTACAGAGGGTTGGAGGGGAGAGATTTGCCATTGCGCCGTTACCAACCAAAATGGAGAACTTATTCTTTATAAGATTAAGGACCCGTCGCACCACAACTGGATGGCTTTGGCACAAGCAGTGAGAAATAACGAAATATCCGACTTCCCCATTTGCAATAAAAGTTTCAATTTGTCCTACAGCGGACACGATTTGTAAAAATCAGACAATGTTAGATAATCTTAAAATAATGTATCATCAGGGGAAGCAATTTATTCCCGATGTTGCTGCAGCAAAAGTGCCAGGCATTTTCAGGGGCAGGCCGGTAATTACAAAAGTCTCTGTCGACGAATTGACTCTGGCCGATCTTTGCCCGACAGGGGCGATATCAACAAGCCCTGTTTGCATAGATTTGGGCAAATGCACATTTTGCGGAGAATGCGCCGTGCAATTCCCTGATAAAATAAAATTTACAAAAGATCACAAGATCGCCACAAATGTAAGGGAAAGGCTCATTGTCCACGAAAGTGACAGTGTGGAAGGATTTTATGAAGGAAATCCAATTTCCGTTGACCCTGCTTTAGTCCGCAAAGAGATTCACCGTCTCTTCGGAGGCTCTCTTAAGCTCAGACAGGTGTCGGCCGGAGGTGACAACAGTTGTGAATGGGAGCTTAATGCAACGAGCAATGTAAATTTCGACATAAGCCGGTTTGGAATTGATTTTGTTGCCTCTCCCCGTCATGCAGACGGTATTGTTATAACCGGTCCAATTACCGAAAATATGGCCGAACCTCTGGAACGCTGCTACAATGCAGTTCCTAACCCGAAAATTATAATACTGGTGGGTACAGATGCAATCAGCGGAGGTATCTTTACAGGCAGCTCGGCCCTAAACCGGGAATTTCTCTCGAAACATCATATAGATCTTTATGTCCCCGGCAACCCTGCACACCCTTTGACATTCATAAACGGAGTGCTAAGTTTACTGGGTTTTATGGAGCACCAATTTTTGTTACAAAATTAATGGAAAGATACGATATCTGATTGTTTATTAATATCTTACTTTATCATTTTTACTTTGAAACGAATGCCTTCTTTTTAATGAGATCAATACAATCTTTTACCTTGATCAGCCGTTCACACTCTTCAGGAGATATACTGTCAGAAGAATTTAAAGATAGTATGATTTGCTGAAAAGGGCGCCACAAGTTTCGTAAGTGATAGTTAGTCAGGTAGAGATTAAATTTGAGATCCACATTGATATTATTGTCGGTATAATTACTATATAGGGTCATTTATTTCTCTGTTTTTCAAGTAGCTTCTCAAAATCCCAGCCGACCTTTATCTTATCCAGAATGGTTTTGACAACTTTATGAATCTCTTTGTTTTCGCTGTAGTCAGCAGGGCAAAGAAAGTTGACCCGGTTGTCCTGAATGAGCTTTTTGGCTCCACTATGTTTACCTGTGTCGCGGGGCTTGTAAACTGCAATCGAATGTCCTCCTTTATCCTTAACCAGCTTCATACAAGGGATATCGGTCTGGCCGTCGCCAAAGTAAATCATATGCTTAAAGGGAATCCGTCGCTTCTCCTCGGTAACGTATTCGTTTATCTGCTCGGTATCGCTTATGCTCTCTACCCCTTTGTTTATCTTAAAAAGGAACTGAGTCTTGGTGGTATAGTTTACCGCGACGGCTGGCCAGTAAGCTTTCCCGTCGATGTCATAAAGGTATGAGCAGGCGTAAATCTTTTTGAACTCCCCGGCAATGGGTGTGCCTTCGATCATCTCGGTGAGACCCGACGAATTGATATAGTGCTCAACAACAATCTTCTTCCGGGTGGCATAATCGTTTATCAGCCCGAACCACTCTTTAACACCCTTGAAGAGTTCCACTTTGGCACCATATTTCCTGAATGATTCTCTTTTGAGAGAGAGACCTTCGGCATTCGCTTTCTGTAGCATTAACCACATATAGGTGAGAATACTGTCCGCATCGTTCTCTGTTGCGAGCCTGGCGTTCTCATCCCAAAAGGCCTCTTTCCCCTTGTTGATTGCCGGAATGAAACCATACTCCTGCATATTCCCGGGCGACAGAGTGCCGTCGAAATCGTAAATAAGAGCAACGATGGGCTTGAAGGGTTTCATCGTATTCGGATTATTTCTATAAAGATAATATTTTTTTAAAAACAAACCCCGGTTTCCTGAACAAAAGCAAGATAACCGGGGCTCGTAGTTTCAGTATTACAATTTACTGTTCCAGAGGTATTCTCATTCTATGGAACGACCTCCAAACAAATATAAGTCCAAGAATTAAAAACGGAATAGCAACATACATTGAATAGTCGTATGCAGGATTAGCTTTCATCCCGATACATATCTCTGTGGCCAGAAGTCCGAACAGAGTAGAGAATTTTATAATCGGGTTCAATGATACAGAAGTGGTATCTTTAAATGGATCTCCTACTGTGTCTCCCACAACTACGGCTTCATGCAAAGGTGTATTTCTTTCTTTCAAATCTACCTCCACAACTTTCTTGGCATTGTCCCAGCTTCCTCCGGCATTGGCCATGTAAATTGCCTGGAACAACCCGAATACCGCGATGGAGACCAGATAAGCAACAAAAAAGTTAGGATCTATGAATGCAAACCCCAATGTAAGGGAAATCAGTGCTATAAAAATGTTCCACATCCCTTTCTGGGCATATTGAGTACATATTTTCACTACAGCTTTGGAATCCTCGATATCCGCTTCCTTCTTATCCATATTGAAGGTTCTCTTGATAAATTGTACGGCACGATAAGCACCGGTAGTAACTGCCTGCATAGAAGCACCGCTAAACCAGAAAATCACTGCCCCGCCGCAGATTAATCCAAGAATTACCGGAGCATCGGTAAGAGAAAGATGTAACAACCCTACCTTCTCGAGTAATAGAATAATGGAAAAGATCATTGTTGTCGATCCGCAAACGGCTGTTCCTATCAATACAGGTTTTGCAGTGGCTTTGAATGTATTTCCGGCAGAATCGTTCGCTTCCAGATAATGCTTGCCCACTTCGAAATCGGGTTTGAAATTATACTCTTTTTCTATAGACTCGCTGATCCCCGGAATTTGTTCAATCTGGGAAAGTTCAAATACAGATTGTGCATTGTCGGTAACAGGGCCATAACTATCTACAGCTATGGTAACAGGTCCCATACATAAAAGACCGAATGCTACCAAACCAAACGCAAATATTGAAGCGTGAGGTCCAAGAACAGCGTCCAGACCAAATCCTGAAGTGAAATATGCGATTGCCATTAAACCAGCAATAAGCAATCCTGTCCAAAACGCGCTTAAATTACCGGTTACAATACCTGAAAGGATATTTAAAGAGGCCCCTCCTTCACGGGAAGCAGTAACAATCTCCTCCACATGCTTCGATTTTGAACCTGTAAATAATTTTGTGAATTCCGGTATCAATACGGCTGCCAGTATTCCACAGCAGATTATTATAGCCAGTTTCCACCAGGCTGTAGGGTCTGACAGGTCTGACAACAACAGGTGGCTCATAAAGAATGCGGCAGAAATACACAAAATAGCGGCAATCCAAATCAACCTCATCAGTGGAGCTTCAAAATTGAAATCCTTTTTGTTTTTATACAATCTGTTGGAAATCGCCTGATTTATAAAGAATGAACATCCCGAAAGGAAATCCATAAGAAAACGCATACCAAAGATCCATACGATAAGCTTAGCCTGTATTGTAGGATCTTTTACAGCCAAAGTAATAAAAGTTATCAAAGCCACGCCTGTAACACCATAAGTTTCAAAACCGTCTGCGGTTGGCCCTACGCTGTCTCCGGCATTATCTCCGGTACAATCCGCAATGACACCAGGATTCCGGGGATCATCTTCTTTGACTTTGAAAATAACCTTCATCAGGTCGGAACCTATATCGGCAATCTTGGTAAAAATTCCTCCGGCAATACGCAGTGCACTTGCTCCTAAAGATTCACCAATGGCAAATCCCAGAAAACAGATTCCTACAATCTCACGGGGGACAAACAACAAGATTGAGACCATCATAATCAATTCAAGAGAGATAAGGAAAAGCCCTACACTCATTCCTGCGCGCAAAGGAATATTGACCACATCAAGCGGTTTCCCTCGAAGAGATGCAAATGCTGTCCTTGCATTGGCATAAGTGTTCACCCGAATACCATACCAGGCTACACTGTATGACCCTAACATTCCTATTACAGAGAACATTAGCACTTGGATAACAACGGAAAACGACTCTCCTAACAATCCAAAGAAATAGACAGCGAAAATTACAGCAATAATACCAAAAAGCATCAGAAGGAATTTGCCTTGCTGAAGCAGATAGGTACGACAAGTGGCATAAATAGTAGATGCGACATTAAGCATTGAGTCATGAGCCTTCAGTTTCTTTATTTGATGAAATAAGTACAAACTGAAAAACAAAGTTCCGGCAATAATCAAAGCTCCGTAAAAGAGAAAGTCCCAGGAAGAGACAATTCCCCCAAAAATGTGGTATGAACCCTGGTGCAGATCGGGAATGGCCAGGTCGGCATCACTTGCCTGCATGTTTGTGCACAGCCCCAAAGAAGCAATCGTTAAAAAAACGAATTTAGAAAGTTTGTTCATTATTATAGAAGTTTATAATTAAAATAAAAATTTTAAAAAAGCAGCACAATGTACGCAATCTTTTGTTATAAGTTAAAATTAAACTGATATTTTATCATTTATTTTAATATTAGTAATGATCTGCCTTTCAATCTGTAACCAGGCCTATATTGATTATTGACAACTCGTTGGATGAATTAAAATTATTCGTTGAGTTAATAAAATAATAATCCTGAAACAGATGCTTATTGATTGATTATTAATAGCTTCAAAATTGCATTCGGATCTCGGATGAACCCCAAATTATCAGCACGTTAAATAAATTTGTCAAAACAGCAATTTGGCTTTTAGCCAAGCTATTACCAACGACTTAGGGCTACTGATTAAAGAGGTTATGAATTGAAACATTTGTGTGAACTGCAGCAGAGTTTTCAAAAAAGGTTAAGTTGAACAGTGCCGCCTTCTTTGAACCCTGTGGTGCAAACCAGCTCTATGGCATTGTTTTGGATTTTTTCGGAACAGATAATAGCCATACGTTTTTGAACCCAATTCAATTAATCACCTATGATGACCTCTTAAATTACGAAAATCTTTTATTAAAAACCAATGAAAGCGATTTGACAAAATGAGATACTCTTCCCCACAACTCTTCGACCTCCTCAACCAACAAGACGAATGCCCCTGGATTGAAGCCAAAGGAGGAAGCACTTGTTTCCATTCCGTTATGGAAACGGTTTGTGCTTATTGCAACGAACCGGGATTGGGTGGTGGATATATTCTAATGGGGCTTACTTCGAGAAAATGAACCATCGTTCTGAACCATCGTTCTTAAACAGAATATAGCCATAACGAAGATCTATTTGTCAGAAGATGAGATTGATGGAAAATAGTACTCCCTCCCCCCAAAAAATAGTTGTAAATTCTCTTGATTTTACAAACTTCGCTTAAGGTCAATGCCGATTTATTGCACTCTATTGTTTATCTTCTTCCGGCTGGTTTGCAAAAACGTTACTAAGGACCCATATCATTGATTAGTAAAGTAAAAGATGTGTCAGAAAGAGCCTTTTACATCCTGAAAACGGCCGAAAATGAAAGAAGTATTAACAAAAATGATCTTATTTCGTTTAGAAGTCATTTTTTCATTATATTAGCCAAAATTTGTCAAGTTAATTTTAAAATAGACCAAAATGATTGGCGATAAAATCAGGGAACTTAGAGAACAAAATAATATTCTTCTCAGGCAGCTTGCTGCTCAATTGGATATGGATACGGCTATGCTTAGTAAAATGGAACGTGGCGACCGCTTTTTCAGGAAAGAAGACATCATTCAGCTTTCCAGAATATTTAACCAATCGGAAGAGGAATTGCTTACTTTGTGGCTGGTCGACAAGATTTTGAAAACTATTGATGAAGAAGAATACAAGGAACCAGCACTCAAACTTGCTCTCAAATCAATTAAGTAGTCAATAAAACACATTAGAAATAGAAGATATAAGGTGATTTAAAAGGTAGAATTATGGATACAAATGCATTATTTCAAAATGGTTCAACCTGGCTGCGGGCAGACTTTCATTTACACACGAAAGCTGATAAAGAATTTGTTTATCCGGGTACCGATACTGATTTTGTAAATGATTATGTCAATAAACTTGAAGAGAAGAAGATTCGGATTGGTATTATTACTAATCATAATAAGTTTGATAAAGGAGAATTTGTTGCATTAAAAAAGAAGGCGTCCGAAAAGGCTATCGGGTTATTTCCAGGCATCGAATTATCGTTGAAAGAAGGGATTCATATCCTGATTGTTTTTGACGATATTTGGTATAAAGGACAAATAGATTATATCAATCAATTTCTCGATGCAGCATTTTATGGCATATCCAATCCGGCAACTCCACCTTATCCAAATTCTTCGTTTGATTTACAGGAAACAGTAAAAAAATTGGATGCAATTGGGCACAACTATTTCATGGTTCTTGCTCATGTAGATACAGCTAATGGCTTATGTGAAGTTTTGCATGGACGGACATTAGAGGCTTTTGTTAAACAAGACTCATTTAATAAAATTCTGGCTCTTCAAAAAAGTGGTAACCTTGAAAATTTTAATCAATTATGCCAATATGCAGGGCGCACTATCGCTTGCGTGGAAGGATCTGATAATGCCCAAAAAGCATTAAGCGGCATTGGGGAAGGACGCATTACCTATCTAAAAATTGGTGATTTTAATTTTGAAGCACTTCAATATGCCCTAATTGACCACAAAAACAGATTGCATCCTAAAGACAAACCGGGAATTCATAATTCTTACATTAAGTCTATATCCTTTCAGGGCGGTTTGTTAAATGGCAAACAGGTGTCATTTTCGCCAGAGTTAAATAGCTTAATAGGTATAAGAGGTAGCGGAAAGTCTTCCATTCTGGAAATATTGAGATATGCACTTAGCATACCATTTGGCTCTCAGGCTGTCGATAAAGAGTATAAAGACGACCTGATCAAACATGTATTGAGAAGCGGCGGAAAAGCGGTTGTTGAAATCGTGAACAGACATGGAGAAATGTACAGAGTAGAGCGCATATATGGGCAAAAGGAAGACATCTATAAGGGAGATGTATTGCAACAAGGTATCACGTTGGATGCCATTCTTCAACAACCTGTTTATTTTGGGCAAAAAGACCTTTCCAATAAAAATGCCGATTTTGAGAATGATCTTGTCAATAAACTGATTGGAGGGAGATTGAATGAAGTGCAATCAAAAATAGATAATCAAAAGTGTGAAATTCAAAGAATTGTAACCGAATTGAATAGCTTTGGAAACCTTTCTCAATTAAAAAAAGAGACAGAAACCATTCAAGCCAATGCAAAATATAAATTACAACAATTCAAAGAAAAAGGAATTGCTGAGAAATTACAACTACAAACCTCTTTTGAATCCGATATAACCCGTTTATATAATTACAAATCAGGAATAGAAAAATACATAAACGATTTACAATCTCTTATTCAGAATCATGACTATTTAATAAACCAGCCCATCGTTTCCACTTCAAATGTAGAAATAATTGAAGAAGCAAACGGCCTGCTCAAGAAATTGAATACAGAATTTCAACAATTAAAAGCTATTCTTTCTGATTCACAAAAGATTGATATGGATTTTAAAGCAACTATCGATAAACTAAATTGCAAAAAAGAGGAACTAAAAGAAGAGTTTGCCAGAATAAAAAGAGAAATCGATATCCCCGAACTTAATCCTGATGATTATATCAAAATCAATCGTGAGTTTGAGACTTCAAAATTAAAACTCAATGAAATCGAAAAGTCAGAAAATAAAAGAATTGAGTTGAAAAAACAATTGAATGAAGCTCTCAGTCGCCTGGATAATTTATGGCATGATCAATTTTTTTTACTGAAGAAAGAGGTTGGTAAAATTAATCAAGATGGAGGGAAGTTATTCATCGACTTAGTCTTCAAAGGAAGGAAAGATAAATTTCTTGCTAAGTTGCAAGAAATCTTTCGAGGTTCACGCATAAGTGAAGCCACCTATACCACAATCAGTACAGATTATGCGGACTTTGTTGATATGCGGAAAGACGAATTTCGAAAACTTACCAACCTATTAACTGAGAATCAACAGTTTGAGGTAAAAAGCCGGTTTAGTGCAAATCTTTATGATTTATTGACATACAAAGTTGAAAATCAGATAGTCATTAAATATGATGGTAAACCATTAAAAGAACACTCTTTGGGTCAGCGGGCCTCTGCTTTGATTTTATTTCTTTTATCGCAAAAAGAAAACGATATTTTGATTATTGACCAGCCTGAAGATGATTTAGACAATCAGACCATTTATGAAGATGTTATTCGAGAGATTAAAAGATTAAAAGGACAAATGCAGTTTATTTTTGCTACTCACAATGCCAATATCCCAGTTTTAGGGGATAGTGAGATGCTGGTTGCTTGCCAGTATGATCCCGATAACGAAATTAAAGTTGAAACCGGTAGCATTGATTGCAGAAACATTCAGGAAAAAATAATCAGGATCATGGAAGGCGGTAAAGAAGCCTTTGACATAAGAAAGAATATTTACAAAATTTGGGAGACGGGAAAACGATGAATGCCTTTGAATTATTAGACATAATAAGTGTTGGTGAAACCAGCAAAGTGCAATTTAAACGGGAGCTGGATAATCAAGATAAAATAGCCTCGGAAATGATTGCTTTCTCCAACTCCAAAGGGGGAATAATCCTTTTTGGCATTGAAGACAAAACAGGTGGTATTATTGGGTTGGAATACGAGGCCTTACAAAAAATAGGAAATAAAGTTGCGACCATTGCAACGGAACTTGTTAAGCCACTTATTTACATCACAACAGAAGTAGTGATTGTTGATACGGTAAATGGGAAAAAGAATATATTAATTCTCTATATAGACGAAGGATCATCTAAACCCTATAAAGACAATAACGGTGCTATCTGGATTAAGCAAAGCTCTGATAAAAGGAGGGTTACAGATAATGCCGAAATTTTGAGACTTTTTCAACAAAACGGCGGACTTTATGTTGATGAAATGGTTGTAGCCAATACAAGTGTGGATGATATTGACAAAATCAAGGTTTCAGAATATATTCAGCGATTTCAAAAAGATTCGGATGAGATCGAAAAGATTTATGATAATCAGTTGTATGTAAACCTTAATATAGTAAAGAACAAACAGATTACACTTGGTGGATTGTTGTTCTTTTCAAAAAACCCTCAGCATTATAAACCCGCATTTTGCATAAAGGCTGTGTCCTTTTTCGGAAACAGTATCGGAGGTACAGAATATCGGGACAGTAGAGATATTACGGGCACTATTCCGGATTTATTCTCTGAAGGGATGCACTTTTTCAACAGTAACCTGAAACATGTTCAGGCCGGACAGAATTTCAATTCAACAGGTAAACTTGAAATTTCTGAAGTAGCATTGGAAGAAATACTGCAAAATGCGCTTGTTCATAGGGATTACACCAAGAATGCCCCCATTCGGATTATGATTTTCGATGATCGAATCGAGATAGTCAGTCCAGGATGTTTGCCTAATAGTTTGACCATCGAAAGTATCAAAATGGGAAATGCTGCCGTTCGCAATAATTTATTAATTAGCTATTGCTCAAAATTGATGAATTACAGAGGTTTTGGTTCGGGGATTATTCGGGCTATAAGTCTTCAGCCCAATATTGAATTTATAAACGATGTCGAGGGAGAACAGTTCATCGTAAAAATACCAAGAACGATATATTCGGAATAATATGATAAGTATTAACTGGTATGAAACTCCTCCACACCTCCGACTGGCACCTCGGGAAACAGCTCAATAATTATTCACGGCATCAGGAACAGGTGGCTGTCTTGCAGGAAATCTGTGAGATTGCTGACCGTGAGCAGGTGAACGCAGTAATCGTTGCCGGCGATTTGTTTGATACTTACAATCCGCCGACCGAATCGACAGAGCTATTCTATAAAACACTAAAACGGCTGTCGAACAACGGAAAACGGGCAGTAGTTGCCATTGCCGGAAACCACGATTCGCCCGATCGTATTGAAGCTCCGGATCCGCTTGCCCGTGAGTGCGGCATCTTGTTTGCCGGTTATCCGAATTCAATTATTGCACCGCTTGAGTTGGAGTCCGGATTGAAAGTGACAGAGAGTGAAGAGGGTTTTGTCTGCCTGAAATTACCTGGCATTGAGGAACCATTACGGATATTGTTGACCCCTTATGCCAACGAGTTTCGTCTCAAGACCTATCTCGGACAGGAGAATTCAGAAGAGGAATTGAGGGCTGTTTTACAACGTAAATGGATAGATTTGGCCGGGCGTCACTGTAATAGCAACGGTATAAACATTCTTCTCTCCCACCTTCTTATTATGAAAAAGGGAGGAGATCTGCCGGAAGAGCCGGAAGACGAAAAACCGATACTTCATGTAGGTGGTGCACAGGTTATTTATACCGAAAACATTCCGTCGCAGATCCAATACACAGCCTTGGGGCATCTTCACCGGAAACAGGCTATGGACTCCGGCCCGGCCCCAATAGTTTATTCCGGCAGCCCTCTTTCGTACAGCTTCAGTGAGGCCAATCAAAAAAAGTTCGTCATTATTGCAGAAATTAATCCGGGAGAAACTGCCAGGATTCAGGAAATAGAACTGACCAAAGGGAAACGCCTGTTCAGGAAACGTTCCGAAAACATCGAAGAGGCTGTAGAGTGGCTGAAAGAGAATCAGAATACTCTGGTGGAACTGACTATGGCCACCGAAACATATCTGACCGCCGAAGAGAGAAAGCGGTTGTATGCAGCGCATGATGGCATTGTATCGTTGATCCCGGATGTTCAGAACATGGGCGATTGGGGTGAAAACACGAAAAAGGTGATAGACCTGAATAAAAGCATGGAGGCTTTGTTCGGTGATTATTTCAGACACGCCAAAGGGCAGGAACCCAACGAGTCCATTATGCAACTGTTTAAGGAGGTTTTGAGTGAGGAGGATGCGCAATGATACCAATCCGTTTAACCCTTCAAGGCATTTACTCCTATCAGGAGAGGCAAACCATAGATTTTACGCGCCTCACCGAGGCCAGTATTTTTGGTATTTTTGGTTCTGTTGGAAGTGGTAAATCTACGATTCTCGAAGCGATGACCTTTGCGCTTTACGGTAAAACTGACCGGTTGAATTTGTCCGGCGATAACCGTAATTACAACATGATGAACCTCAAATCTAATGAGTTGTTTATAGAGTTGATTTTTAAAACCGGGAAGAACGATTCCGAGTACATGGCATCGGTAAAGGGGCGGAGGAACAGCAGAAATTTTGATGATGTAAGAACTCTTGATCGTACTGCATATAAAAGGGTAGACAATGAGTGGCAACCAATTGAGACAGACTCACTTGAAAACGTAATAGGTTTGAGTTACGAGAATTTCAAACGGACTGTGATAATTCCCCAGGGACGGTTCCAGGAATTTTTGCAGCTTGGCAACAGCGACCGCACCAAAATGATGAAAGAGTTGTTCGGCCTCGAAAAGTATGAGCTGTTTTACAAGGTTGTTTCGCTGGAAACCAAAACCAATCAGCAAATAATAAAATTGGAAGGCCAGTTGCAACAGATAGGCGAGATTAATCCGGAGCAGATCAAGGCTACCGAAGAGGCTCTTGAACTTGCTATAAAAGAGATTGGCGAAAAGAGTGCCGAACTGACCAGACAACAGCAGCAAGAAGAGAAGCTCCGTAAGCTGAGAGAACTGGCCGTCAAAATAACCGAATTGGAACAAACTGTAGCCCGTCTTAAGGCTCAGGAGCCGGACTTTGCCCTTCTGGAAAAATCTCTCAGTGAATACGAATTTTGCCTGCTGAACTTTAAAAACCTGCTTGATTCTGCCAAAGAAGCAACAGTCAAAATTACCGGTTTTGAACAAAACATAGCCACAGACGGGGAACTGCTGAAAAGTACGGAACAACAACTTTTAACCCTCAGGAAAAACTTTGAGATACTTCAAAAGGAGTACGAAGACCGTGAGCTGCTAAGACAAAAAGCCGAAGAACTTGATAAAATTGCCAAAATCAATGGTTTGTCTCAGGTATGCAATACGCTCAACAAGCGAATTTCCGAGGGGGAATCGGTTTATAAAGAGACTCTAATAAAAGTAGAGCAACTTAAAGAATCTCAGGAATCTACATCGATTTTTGTCAGGGGAATCAGGGACAAGATGCCAAACATAGTAATTTTATCTGAAGCAAAAGACTGGTTTACGGTCCAGACTGCTCTTGTTTTCACTAAAAAAGAAATAGCCATTGAATTGGATGGCGTCGAGAGAGATTTGCTGGAAATGGTGGAGCAAAAGGCACAGTTACTGAATATGAAGTATCTTGCGGACCTGCCAAAAACCACTACTTTCAGTGAAATGGAGGCCGAACTGGAGCAAAAGAAAAAACAGTTCCGGCTTTTTATAAAGGAACTTGATGCCAAGGCTCAACATCTGTCGGTTCAATCAAAGCTGGAAGAGTATGCAAATAATCTGGAAGAGGGCAAGCCCTGCCCCATGTGCGGAGCCCTGTCGCATCCGCAGCCATTGAATACACAAAGCGTTTCAGAAGAACTCGCTACAATCCGGACACAAAAGAATAACATCGAGGTAGACATAAACACGCTCGAAAAAATACAGAAACAGCTTTCCGAAGTAATCACTACTACCCGCCTGAAACAAGATCAACTGGAAAAGGTACTGCAAAGGCAAAAAGAACATGAGACCAAAATAACATCACATAAAACGCTCTTTCACTGGGCAGAATACAAAGAAGAAAAAACTGTTTCAGATGCATTTGCTCAGGTAGAAAAGCTGCAACTCGAGTTAAAAACTAAGGAATCAGAACTGGATACCATTTCGCGGAATCTGCAGCAGGAAAACCAGAACAAAGAAAAATTCAACAAAGCCATAGAGGAGTTCCGCCATCAGCTTACCGCTAACACGACAGAAACTGCAACCCTCACCGCTCAGATCCGGATTTTACGGCTACAGGATTATATAAACAAAACTGTTGCAGAGATTGGGAGGGAAAAAGAGGCCCTTCTACAAAAATACCGTGA
>JBAYMP010000019.1:0-40237 GCA_041663505.1 Bacteroidales bacterium
AACCTCTTTATACGATGGCCTTTTTAACGCAAACATCCTCTCTTTGGCCTTGTCATACTGACTCTTAAACTTTTTGGGATTCTTTTTGTAACTTTCCTCGGCTGTTTCAAAAGCATCACAAAGAGGCCAAAACCGGTCTGCATATTCCCTGTTCAGAAATGGAGGGTAAAAGTTAATTTGAATAACACCTTTGTGCTCAGCCAGGTCTTTTATCATCTGGTCAGTCATGTTTCTTGGGAGATCTGCTATTGCTCTGCAACAAGAGTGTGTGGCAACTACCGGTTTTTTTGAATATTTTAGTACATCGTAAAATGAGTCATCGGAAATATGCGATACATCAATCAACATTCCAAGCCTGTTCATCTCCTTCACAACCTTTTTTCCGAAAGGACTCAATCCATTCCACCGCTTCTCCTTTGTTGCGCAAGAGTCACAAATTTCATTATTACCTGCGTGAGTGAGAGTTATATAGCGGATACCCATATCATAAAAAAGTCTGAGAAGGCTTAGATCCTTTTGAATTGGCAGGCCATTTTCCATTCCCAGAAAAATTGCAGTCAAACCTCTCTTCTTTAATTCCATTGCATCTTCTACAGTGAGCGCTATTTCAACCTTATCCGGATTATTTTCAACTGCGTCATAGGTACGGGCAATCAATTGCAGGGCCTTTCTGGTTGCTGCATCAGCTTCAATTTTATTTGATGTATAAATGGCAAAAAATACAGCATCCAGGCCACCCTCTTTCATTCTCAGAAAATCAAAATGCCCCTCTGCCGATCTCTCTCCCAGATTGGCTCCATCAAAAAGTCGCAATGGAGTATCACAGTGAGAATCAAGCACAAAGGCATCTTTGTGTAATTTTGTATAATTCATATTATCTCCATAATTTTTTATAAAGATAATACAAAAACCTTATCAGTTAATTTTTTTAAAAGAGGAAATTGAGCTTATATCTGTTTTCTTTATGACAGGAGATCCTTTATATTCAACTGAAGAGCCGCCAGAAATATCAACTTCTATATTTTTCTCCACAAATAATTTTGCAGAAGAGACTCCGGTAACTTCTATATTCATATCAGAGACCCTGAATTCCAAGGCATCCAGCTTAGATGCACCCGAAACCTCAGCATCCATAGTAACGCTTTCCCCTGTCATTTTAGTGTAGGTTGCCCCTGAACACTCGATTGATACAGAATTTGTTTTTCCGGTAAATTCTACCTTTGTAGCACCACTGTTCTCCAAATCCAACTTATTTATATCCTGATCAATAACTGCTTTAGAAGCGCCGGATAGTTCATAATTGGCCTCATTTACTTTTCCTTTAATATTGAATGAAGAGGCTCCGCTTACGCTGATAGTGGCCATTTCACTAATAATATTCAAACCGGTCACATTAGATGCGCCACTTATTTGAGAGCTAAATGTTTTTGGCGAAAACTGAGCGTTGGTAAATAATTTGGTAGCTCCGGAAAGGGTCAGCCAGGAGAGTTCCTCCTTCATTGAAACCTTAGCCTTGATTGGTCCCATATTCTTTCTAAGTCTGTGTGGAATTTTATCCCCATCCAGAGAAAGCGTTAAGTTTCCTCTCACTACTTTTACCTCCACATACGGCATTATTTCTTTATCTGTCAATATAATAACAGACGCAACCGATGATTTTGCAAGCTCTATGTCATAGACACCACTGGCAATAATACCTTGGAAATTAGTAACCGGAAAAGATTTTGTGATTGTTTGCGCAAATGCTGCCATTCCAAATGACATTACTGCGACTACTAATAAAAGCAATTTTTTCATTGTGTGTTATTTTAGTTGTGTAACATATTTTTTCAACTTGTCTACCCCTTCAATTTTTGGGGAGTAATATCTTTTGACCAACTCATTTCTCTCTCCGTTGCTCACATCGTCCGATAGCTGAGAATCAAACAGTACCGCTTCAAAAGTAAGCTGTTCAAGTGTACATAGAACCATGTTCTTCTCTTGAGGATTCAACTTTTCTGCCATTTTTGTAATAGATTCACTCCTCTCTTCCAGTAAAACTATGTAGTCTGAAGCATCCAGAGCACGGTTAGTATACGCCCTGTTCAAGTACAAAAGTGGTGTAAGAATCAGAAGCAGGGTAACAGAGGCAGCTGCCAGATAGAATCTTATTCTTCCGGTTGCATATTTGCGTCTCTCTACTCTATGCTCTTTCTGCAACTTAAGTAAAAATCTCTTCTTATGAAATTCAGGCAGGTTTTCATTTTCGAAATCTCCTCTGTTATTGTCTATAAAATTCTTCAGCTCTTCCATATCATACATATCATATCTTTCATTTAACCTGATAATTCTCTTTTTCTCCTTATCTCCTCAATAAGTCTTGCCTTTCCCCTAATATACTGTGACCGGACAGAAACCTCTTTTAGTTGTGTAATCTGTGCAATCTCTTCGTAGTCGAAACCTTCAAAAAGATGAAGAGATAAAACCAACCTGTAACCCGCAGATAGATTATTCATAGCAGCTTTTACCTGATCTACTGTTACCCCCTTAAAACTAAAGCTTTCACTTTTCTCCTCATATACATCTACATCTTCCTCTTCGCTTTTTATCTCTTTAGAATTGATCAGAAGGTTTTCAGATTTGTACCTTCTTAGCCTGTCAATCGAGAGGTTAATGCATACCCGCGCCAGCCAGTTGTCTCTCTCTTTTACCGTTTGAAATACCATACCTTTTCTGAAGTAGGTCAATAGTGTGTCGTGCATAACTTCCTCTGCATCCATTGAATTATTCAGAATACGAAGGCTTGTAAAGTAGAGTTTTTTATGACACTCATCATAAAGAGCTTCTTCGCTATTATTGTGTTCATATTTTTTGATATTACGATATATCGTCATAACTTTGCTTCTGAATGATAAACGAGCCTGTTTATTATTTGTTGCATCTGAACAAAATAATCGTCTAAATTTATGAATAATTCTATTTACAATTTTCCATTACCAGACAATGAACCCATATTGGGCTACCTCCCAGGAAGCCCGGAAAGAGTTGCCTTAGACAAAGAACTGGATAGACAAAGTTCTCAAGTAATTGAAATTCCGCTTATTATTGGTGGAAAAGAGGTGTTTACCGGAGATACTGCAAAAATTGTAATGCCTCACAAACACTCACATACATTGGCTATCTACCATAAAGCCGGCGAAAAAGAGATCAAAATGGCAATTGAAGCTGCAAAAGAGGCACACACAATATGGTCGGATATGAACTGGACCACAAGGGCTTCAATTTTGCTTAAAGTAGCAGAGCTTCTTGCAAACAATTACAGAGCAACCATCAATGCCGCCACAATGTTGGGGCAGAGCAAAAATATATACCAGGCAGAGATTGATTCTGCCTGTGAAACAATTGATTTTCTAAGATTCAACACTGCATTCGCGGCAGATATATACAAGACACAACCCCTATCTTCATACAACCAGTTAAACAGAATGGAATACAGAGCCTTGGAGGGTTTTGTCTTTTCTATCAGCCCTTTTAACTTCACATCAATCGCATCTAACCTCAATATGTCTCCTGTGATGATGGGAAATACCACAATCTGGAAACCTGCTTCCACAGCTATTCTCTCCAATTACTACCTGATGAAGGTTTATATGGAAGCCGGAATTCCCGCCGGAGTGATAAACTTCTTACCGGGCAGTGGGTCGTTGATTGGAAAACATGTATTGAGTTCCAAGGATTTAGCCGGTATTCACTTCACAGGGTCCAACAATACCTTTAATACTCTTTGGAAAGAGGTTGGCGATAATCTTGTCAATTACAAATCTTATCCGAGACTTGTTGGAGAGACCGGAGGAAAGGATTTCATATTCGTACACCCCTCTGCACAAATCAGAGAGGTGGCAGTTGCTGCCTTCTGTGGTGCATTTGAGTATCAGGGTCAGAAATGTTCTGCTGCATCCAGGATGTACGTTCCCAAGTCTCTTTGGGAAGGTATAAAAAATGAGATGGCACAAATTTTTAAGTCTGTAAAGATTGGAGATGTAAAAGATCCCGGTAACTTTATCAATGCCGTTATTGACGAAGCCTCTTTCGACAACATAGCCTCATATATTGAGTATGCCAAAGCCTCCAAAGATGCAGAGATTGTATTCGGCGGAACATATGACAAATCTGAGGGTTACTTTGTTGCTCCTACACTTATAAAGACCACCGATCCTCATTTTAAGAGTATGGAAGAGGAAATTTTTGGTCCTGTACTTACAACCTATGTTTATGACGATAAAGATGTAGACAAGACGGTAGAGCTATGCGATACTACCTCTCCGTATGGACTGACCGGTGCTGTTTTCGGACAAAACAGGGTTGCGGTTATGGATATCTGTGTGAAATTAAGATACTCGGCAGGTAACTTCTATATAAACGACAAGCCTACAGGAGCAGTTGTAGGTAAGCAGCCTTTCGGAGGGTCCAGAGGTTCCGGAACAAACGACAAGGCGGGTGGAGAGTTCAACCTGATCAGATGGATAAGTCCAAGAACCGTTAAAGAGACCTTTATCCCGGCTACCGATATATTTTACGGATATATGAAAAAGTAATATTCAACATCGGAAAGGGCTAAAATTCAAATTGTTCCTGTTTTGGGAATAATCCGAATAACCCGCCGGTGTGGATAAACAATATGTTTGAAGACCTGGAAATATTGGATGCTTTAATCTCATTGTAAAGACCATACATTGCCTTACCAGTGTAGACCGGATCGAGAATCAATGCCTCTTTTCTTGCAATCTCTGTAATAAAAGCCAGCTCTTCCGGCCTGCTTAAGGCGTACCCGATACCTACATACTTGTCATTGATCTCTATCTCTTCCCTGAGGACATCAATTTTTTCGCCTATATACGGAAGCGCCTCTCTGCTAATATCAACAATCACATCTCTGAAATAATTCTGGTTGTCACATACCGCCATTCCTATCACTCTCTTGTTTAACCTGAAAAATTTGTTTGCCAGGTATAAACCGGCATAAGTTCCGCCGGAGCCTACTGCAACTATCACTGTATCAAAACTTATCCCCATCTCTTTTTCCTGGGCCGCAATCTCTGTGAGGCAAGAGTAATAGCCCAATGTCCCGATTCCGAATGAAGCCCCCTCCGGAATAATATAGGCCTTATGGCCCTTTAATGAATACTCCTGCGCAATTTTTTTCATTATCTCACTTCTGATCTCCCTATATTCTTGAGGAGTACAAAACCTGATGTCTGCTCCAAAAAGTTTGTCTAAAAAATAGTTACCCTCCACCTTTGGCTCTTCATTAATTCTGAGCAGTGCTACAGCATTCATTCCCAGTTTAGTGGCGGCAGCAACCGTTGCGCGACAATGGTTGGACTGTATTCCGCCACAAGTGATAACTGTGTCGCAACCCCGCTCAAGCGCCTCTTTTAAGACATATTCCAGTTTTCTGATTTTATTTCCGGAAAATTCACTACCGGTTTGGTCATCTCTTTTTACATACAAATTTACATCCCACTCTTTGGAGAGTCTTTCAAGTTTTTCAATTTTTGTAGGCAGGTTTGCCAAGATGAGTTTAGATATCATAGTTAAAGTAAATTAGAATGTTAAGCATATTTATGGAGTGTCGACAAAGATACTATTTTATATTGTTTGTCAATGCCTGTTGCAAAATTTGATTACATTTGTCATTCAATATTCATGCAATATGAAACGATTTCTTTTTACATTTCAAATTTTATTGGCTCTTCTTTACCCCATTGTTATGCCAGCCCAAAAGTTGAACAAGGAGATATTCAAACCAATTTCAGATTCACTTCAAAGTCGCTTTAAACCAAAGGCTTTTGTGGTTGGAAAGGTTACAATTGACTCGGTTATCAAAAACAAAACAACTCTTTCAATATATTTTTCCACCGCGCTGTCGGAATATCCTTTTAGAGAAGCAGATGTAAATCAAGCATATAGCATAGCAACCTCTCTTCTACCAATAGAGTATGAAAATTCTAAAATTAGACTTTACAGTAATGATAAGATGATCGAAGATTTGGTTCCTCCTTTTTTTAAGTCAAAAGTGGCGGAGAAACCTAAAAAAGGGGTCAAACGGGACAAAAAAAACGTTCAGACATCCTCACTTGTGAGCAGGGAATCAAGGCCGTTTACAATTGACAAAGGTCTGCAAAACAGACATCTGGCACTCTGGCAAAGTCACGGTTACTATTATGAACAGAAGTTGCTGCGCTGGGAGTGGCAGAGAGCAAGAATTTTTCAAACAGTCGAGGACCTCTATACTCAGTCTTATGTCCTCCCGTTTCTGGTTCCTATGCTGGAAAACGCCGGAGCAGTAGTGATGCTGCCCAGAGAGAGGGATTGTCAGGTCAATGAGGTAATTGTAGATAACGATTCATCACTTCCAGGATATTTTGAGAGTTCCGTAAGCGCAATTTGGTTAAACTCAGCACTGCCCGGTTTCAAAAATGTAAAGGATACATACCTGAGCGGAGAGAATCCATTTACATCAGGTACAGCCCGCACTGTTACCGGTCTGAGGAAGGGTAATCAAAGCTCAGCTGTCTGGACTCCAGACATTCCCGAAAGTGGTGAATATGCTGTATATGTCTCTTACCAATCGTTTCCAAACAGTTCGGAAAATGCAGTTTATACGGTTCATCATACAGGAGGTGCCACAAAATTCAGGGTAAACCAGAAGATGGGAGGTGGTACCTGGATCTATATAGGAACCTTCAAATTTAATAAAGGAAGCAATTCTAAATATTTTGTAGAGTTGTCTAACTCTTCTGTAAAAAAAGGCGAAGTAGTCACTGCCGATGCAGTAAAGTTCGGGGGAGGAATGGGAAATATTGCCCGTAAACCTGCCGAAACCGGTTCAGAGCTCAACAGGCCGAGCTCATCTACTGAGCCAATCAAAAAGATAGTTGTTCCGATTGATGTAAACCCCATAACCAGTGGTTATCCAAGGTATGCAGAAGGTGCCAGATACTGGCTTCAATGGGCCGGATTCTCAGATACAATATATTCACCAAACAAGAATGCAAATGATTATAACGACGATTATATGTCAAGGGGAAGATGGGTTAATGTGCTTTGCGGAGGCTCTAAAAGCAATCCGGAGGAGGCTGGTCTCAACATTCCGATAGATCTGGCATTCGCATTTCACACAGATGCCGGAACAACATTAAATGATTCCATAATAGGCACACTGGGAATTTATACAAGGTTCTCCAACGGAGAAGACAAGTTTCCTACAGGAGAACCAAGGTTCAACAACAGATACCTTACAGACATGGTACAGTCTCAGATAGTGGAAGATATCAGAGCCACATACGAGCCTATATGGCAGAGAAGATCTATATGGGACCGCTCTTATTCTGAATCCAGAACACCTAAGGTTCCGGCTATGCTTCTTGAATTTCTCTCCCACCAGAATCTTGCAGATATGAGATATGGTCTGGATCCTAATTTCAGGTTTACAGTGAGCAGAGCAATCTATAAAGGGATGCTAAAATATCTGAACTATAGCCAGGGAAAGGAGTATTTGGTACAACCGCTTCCTGTAAAGAACTTCGCTGCAACACTTGATAACGGTGCAGTAAAACTTGTTTGGAAAGAGGTGCCGGATTCTCTGGAACCATCTGCGAAACCGGCAAAATATGTTGTCTACACAAGAGTGGACGACGGAGGGTTTGACAACGGTCGCGTTGTTAGTGATAACACCTTTTCAACAGAGATTGAGAAAGGGAAAATATACAGTTTTAAAGTTACAGCGGCAAATGGTGGAGGCGAGAGTTTTCCATCGGAGATACTGTCTGTTTATCAGGCACCGATAGAAAAAGGGAAGGTACTGATTGTAAATGGTTTTGACAGAATCTCCGCCCCATCCAGTTTTGCGACCAAAGACACTACAATGGGCGGGTTCCAGGACTATCTGGACCACGGAGTGCCATATATCAGAGATTTTTCATATATAGGAAGCCAGTATGAATACAGAAGAGCGATTCCGTGGATGGATGATGATTCTCCCGGATTTGGAGCATCTTATGCCGATTATGAGACCAAAGTGATTGCCGGAAATACATTCGACTATCCTTATGTTCACGGAAAAGCATTTACCAATGCAGGTTACAGTTTTGTCTCCTGCAGCAGGGACGCAGTTACAGACTCGACTGTCGATATGAAAGAGTATAAAATCGTAGATGTCGTTTTAGGGAAACAGCTACAGACTCAAATAGGAAGAGGCGTTCATTTTCCAAAATATGAGGTTTTCTCTAAAGAGTTCCAGTCTGCAATTAAAGCATACACTGCAAATGGCGGAAACATAATTGTATCCGGAGCCAACATCGCCACAGATATATGGGACAACATAAATATGGACAAAGAGAGTAAAGATTTTGCAATGCAAACGCTTAAATATCAGTGGCGGACAAACTGTGCCAGCAAAACCGGTGAAGTTAAGGCAGCACCAAGTCCCTACCCTTTTGAAAGCAAATTCTCGTTTTATACAACTCCTAACAAATTTTCATATTGTGTTGAAAGTCCTGATGGTATAGAGCCTGTTGGAAATGATGCCTGGACTATTTTCAGATATGCAGACAACAACATCTCGGCAGGAGTTGCGTATAAAGGTGCCTACCGCTCGGTTGCTCTCGGCTTTCCTGTTGAGGCACTTAAAAGTGAAGAAGAGATAGATAATTTGATTAATATGATTATTAATTTTTTTGAGACTGATGTTAGATAGAGAGAGAGAACTTGAAATTATTGAATTGATACACACAGAGGTTAAACCTGCCCTTGGCTGCACGGAACCCATTGCTGTATCCCTGGCAGTTGCCCGCGCTTCCGAAGAGCTAGCGAAGATCGGGCTTAAAACCGAAAGAGTAGAGGTAGAAGTGAGCGGGAATATTCTGAAAAACGGAATGGGTGTTGGTGTACCCGGGACTGGAATGGTTGGGCTTCACATTGCCGCAGCTTTAGGTGTAACTTGCGGTAAATCGGAGTATAAGCTGGAGGTTTTAAAGGATCTGGACGAAACAAGTATTGCTCTTGCCAAAAAGATGGCAGAGGAAAACCGGGTAACTGTAAATCTCGCCAAAACCAATCTAAAACTATATATTTCTGCATCTTGTTTTTCCGGAAATCATTATTCAAAAACTATAATAGAGGAGAATCACGACTCTATCGTGTTCGTTGAGAGAGATGGCGCTACACTTTTTGAACAGAAAAAAGGTGATCAAATTGATCAGACGAGCCATGGCTCACAGAAAGGAACACTCGACTATAAACTGAATGTAAAAACCATCTTCCGGTTTGCAAAACAGATTCCTTTTAAAGATATAGAATTTATTCTCGACTCTGTCACTCTTAACAAGGCTTTGGCTAAAGAGGGTCTGGCAAACAAATATGGTTTACAGGTTGGCCGGACCATTCAGGACAATGTGCATAAGAATATCTTCGGAGACGGATTGCTCACATATTCGATGTCACTCACTGCTGCGGCATCTGATGCCAGGATGGCCGGGTGCATATTGCCTGCGATGAGCAATTCGGGAAGCGGAAATCAGGGAATAACAGTAACAATGCCGGTTATTGCCGCAGCAGAAAAGCTCAATTCTACACGCGAAGAGTTGGCAAGAGCATTGGTTTTAAGTCACTTGGTGGCAATACACATTAAAGGGTATCTGGGCAAATTATCTGCACTTTGTGGATGTGTAATAGCCTCAACCGGCTCCTCTTGCGGAATTGTGTTTCTGAGAGGAGGTAGTTATGACCAGGTTTGTTATGCAATTAAAAATATGATCGGAAACATTACCGGAATGGTCTGCGACGGGGCCAAAGTGGGATGTGCATTAAAGGTGGCGTCAGGAGTATCATCCGCAATTCAGTCCTCAATACTGGCTCTGGATAATATATGCATCTCGGAAAATGACGGAATTATCGAAAAAGATATAGAAAAGACAATAAAGAACCTTGGGAGTATCGGCTCTGTCGGTATGCAAAAAACAGATAACATGATCCTTGATATAATGGTTTGCAAGTAGCACTCTGTCTATTTGTCAGCATTTTGTCATAATGTTCGTTTGGTACAGCTTTTGATTTTACCACGGCATAAATATTATTACTAAAAATTTAAAGTCAGATATTATGCAAAAAGGTACTATCGGAGTTACAACCGAAAACATTTTCCCTGTTATCAAAAAATTTCTTTATTCAGACCACGAGATTTTTTTAAGAGAATTAATTTCAAACGGCGTTGATGCCACACAAAAGCTCAAGGTATTAGCCAGTACCGGAGAGTTCAAGGGAGAGACTGGTGACCTTAAAATAACAGTCTCATCCGACCCTGAAAAAGGGACAATTACCGTTAGCGACAACGGTATCGGAATGACAGAGGAAGAGGTTCAGAAATATATAAATCAAATTGCCTTTTCCAGTGCGGGCGAGTTTCTTGACAAGTATAAAGATCAGTTAAACAACATTATCGGGCACTTTGGGCTGGGTTTTTACTCTGCATTCATGGTTTCGAAAAAGGTGGAGATACAAACTCTGTCATGGAAAGAGGGTTCTGAACCCGTTAAATGGAGTTGCGAAGGTGATCCGGAATACAAAATTACCAAAGGCAGCAGGAAAGAGAGAGGTTCAGACATTATACTCTATCTTGATGATGAGTCCAAAGAGTATGCACAGGAGAATAAAATCACCTCCCTTCTGAACAAGTATTGTAAATTTCTTCCTGTAAAGGTAGAGTTCGGTACCGATAAGTTTGTGAATAACACAAACCCTTTGTGGGTAAGAAAACCCAGTGATCTCAAGGAAGAGGACTATATGGAATTCTACAGAGAGCTATACCCTATGCAAGAAGATCCTCTGTTTTACATCCATCTGAATGTAGACTACCCTTTCAATTTGACAGGCATTTTATATTTTCCTAAAATCAAAGACAAGTTGGAAATTTCCAGAAACAAAATACAACTCTATTGCAATCAGGTTTTTGTAACTGATTCTGTTGAGAGCATAGTACCCGATTTTCTCACACTTCTTCACGGTGTAATTGATTCACCCGATATTCCGCTCAATGTTTCCAGAAGTTACCTTCAATCAGACTCCAATGTTAAGAAGATTTCTAGCCATATTACTAAAAAAGTGGCAGATCGTTTAGAAGAGATTTTCAAAAATGACAGGAAAAACCTTGAGGAGAAATGGGACAACCTTAAACTGTTCATAGAATACGGAATGTTATCGGAAGAGAAATTCTACGAAAGAGCAGAGAAGTTTGCACTGTTAAAGAATACCGACGACAAGTACTTCAGTTATGAAGAGTACAAAACAGCAATTGAGCCGGTCCAGACAGACAAAAACAAGCGTCTGGTATACCTGTATGCAACCAACAAGGAGGAACAATACTCCTTCATTGAGTCGGCAAAGAACAGAGGTTACGATGTTCTTGTATTTGACAGTCAATTGGATGCTCACTTTGTAAATCTACTCGAATCCAAGTTTAAAGAGACAACATTTGCGAGAGTCGATTCTGATCATATAGACAAGCTTATTAAGAAGGAGGATATTACTAAACCCGACCTCTCCAAAGAGGAGATTGCAGATATATCCCACGCTTTTGAAGCTGCTCTCCCTACCGGAGCTCACTATAACTTCGAGATTGAAAATCTCGATGAGAAAGATGGCGCAATCCTGATCACTCAATCTGAATTTATGCGCAGATACAGAGAGATGGCAGCGCTCAACGGCGGAATGAATTTTTACGGATCACTTCCGGAGTCCTACACTATTACCATCAATTACAGGCACCCGATAATCAATAAGATATTCGAAAGTAAGGAGAATGCATTATCTGCTAAAACTGACGATTTTAACAATAAAATTTCTGGCCCTAAGATGAAGCTCGATGCTATTAATGAAAAGATTAAAGATCTTAAACCCGAAGAGATTGAAACTGCAGTTAAGAACGAGAAAAAAGAGGTGGAAGAGAGTATCGATAAGATTAATGAAGAGAGGAAGGAGCTTCTCACTAAATTTGGTAAAGAGAACGATCTTATTAGAGAGGTTACCGATTTAGCTTTGCTTTCTAACGGAATGTTAAAAGGAGAAGATCTCAGCAGATTTATTAAAAGAAGTCTGGCTCTTATAGCGTAATATTGAAATAATGTTACGCTTTTGTTAATTTTTTAGCAATTGATTTATCCTTTTTCACTAAATTTACTCCCATCAATTACTTTTGTAGTTAAATTTTAAAAAAATGAAAGCAGACAGATTTTTCCAGTTATTTATTGTTAAGGAGAAGAAATTCTACCCACTTTTCATCGCTCAGTTAGAGAATATTACTGAGGCAGCCGACGATTTGAAAACACTCTTTCTTGAGAGTAATTACGAGAATCAGAAAGAGTACTACAAAAAGATTAACGAATTGGAAAAAAAGGGCGATCATATTACTGCAAAAATCTACGATGAACTTAACAAAACATTTGTAACCCCTTTTGATAGAGAAGATATACATGTTCTCGCTTCGAGAATAGATACATTCCTGGACTTCATACACGATGCTGCAAGAAAAAAAGTTATGTACAAACCTAAGACCACATATAAAGATATGATAACAATAATCGACGATATTGTGGAAGATGCAAAGATTCTAAAAGGAATTATGATGCAACTGGAATTCATTGCTAAAAAAAGCGATTTAATCCTCAAAGAGTGCAAAAAAATCAAGGATATCGAGCACGAGGTAGATGATTTGTACGAGAATTTCAACAGTTTTCTTTTTGAAAATGAAAAAGATGCCATTGAATTGGTAAAACATAAAAATATTGTTCAAAGCTTGGAAGATACAACCGACAGAGCGAAAGATGTAGGCGACAGCATACGTTCAATTATTGTTAAACTGGCTTAATTACAGGATTATGTTAACAGTTGTAATAATCGCTATTGTATTAGCTCTCCTTTTTGACTTTTTGAACGGTATGAACGATGCGGCAAATTCAATTGCAACAATCGTCTCAACCAAGGTACTCTCCCCAGCTGCAGCTGTATGCTGGGCCGCATTCTGGAACTTTGCGGCATTTTTTCTTTTTGGAGTACACGTTGCCAACACAATGGGTACAGGAATAGTGGAATCCAGTGCTGTTAACCCATATGTGATATTGTCCGCACTGATAGGGTCTGTCATTTGGGTGTGGGCCTGCACACATTTCGGAATGCCTATCAGTGTATCACATGCCTTAATAGGAGGTCTTATCGGACCTGTTTGGTTTGCCCACGGAAGTAGTGCTTTAATAGCAACCGGAATTTTCAAGATCGGTCTCTTCATTATTCTTGCCCCTCTGATAGGAGCAATTCTAAGTTTTATCATTCTGACAATAACAATGCGAGTCTTCAAGAACAGGCACCCGCTCAAGGTTGAAAAAACCTTTCATATCCTACAGCTTTTTTCATCTGCTGTATTCAGTTTGGGGCACGGTGGCAACGATGCACAGAAAACAATGGGTATTATTGCCATTCTGCTTTACAGTGTCGCTGGTTCCAACGATTTTATATCGACATACCTGTATAACGGAACCACAGCATTCCACGTTCCTTTTTGGTTGACAATGACCTGTTACTCCGTAATTGCGTTGGGAACCATTACCGGGGGGTGGAAAGTGATCAGAACGCTGGGCGACGGACTGGCAAAACTGAAACCTGTACAGGGTTTCTGCGCAGAAACAGCCGGAGCTATAACATTAATCGGTACAGCCTTGTCTGGAATACCTGTAAGCACAACACATACAATTACCGGTGCCATCATTGGGGTTGGAATGACCAAAGGAGCAGCTTCAGTAAAATGGGCAACCGCAAAAAACATTGTGGCAGCGTGGATTTTCACCATACCGGCAACTTTGGTTATTTCCGGTTTAATCTATCTTTTGTTAGAGAATCTGCTCAATCTGGCATAATTCATTAATATTCGTATAAGCCTGCTCTCTCTACAAGTTTGGAGAGCATCTGCAAGCGATCTGCGCTTACCATTGGTGCAATGGAACAGGCAGTACTCAGGATAAAGCCACTTCCTTTTTTCCCGGTTTCAATTATTCTGAGTACATCCTCTTCTGCTTTTGCATCGTCGGCATAAAGAAGAGAGTTGATGGAGTCTATGTTTCCCTTGATAAACATCTTGTCGCCTATTCTGTCGAACGCATTCTTAAGGTCTACATTCCCTACAGGTTCCGGATCCAGACATTCAAGACCGGAGGCTCCGGATTGTTGCATAAGTTCAAGCCTGTCATCAATGTGGCCACAGGTATGAATATAGGCATGTTTGCCCCATTCCCTGATCTTTCTTATAAACTGGCTCTCATAAGGCAACACAAACTCCTGATAATGCTCAGGAGAGATAAATCCCATTCCAGCAAACGGTGAGGAAACTTTAACCGCATCAATGTCATATTTGCACATCTCCTCTGCCAGAGAGCAAATTCCGTCAGTAAACTTCTGCAGTATCTCCTTGCATTTATCCGGGTTCAAAATTAGGGATATCAACCCCTGTTCGTATCCCAGAAGATCGAGAAGATAGTCGAAAGGAGAGGTGATCTCTCCGTGTATGGAGTATCTCTGTCCAACCATCTCTCTTAATCGCAAGAAAATGTCAAAGGGGTGCCTCTGGTCAATTTTAAAGTAAAGGCCCTGCGAAACAGGAATATAGTCTATCACACCGGGTACATCCCTTTGTATATCTATATCGTCTATGCTTTTTGGAAGAGGTTTGTTAAAGTATTTTACCATCGGAAGGTCGGTCCAGGTGTGCAACTCCTTGCAATCATCAAAGGTCAGCTCTTGTCTCCCCTCCTCCAACTCTTTGAAAGATATTACTTTTTCTCTCCAATCGGGAGAGTGACCATGTAAACTAACCAGTATCCCGTCGAAGTTGAACCTTTTGCACAACTCAACCAACCCCATTGCGAAGAGTTCACCATCATACCAGAACTCTGCAGGAGACGGTTTAAGTTGTTGCATCATTGAGCCGATACTGAACTGGCACATCAGTGGTACTCTGTCTGGCTTCTGCAAATCCATTGCGGCCAAAACCCTCTCTCTGGGCGTATAACTCATATTCTAAAGTTTAGATTTATACAAACAATTTTTCTCTTCACACATCTTGCATCCATACTCCTGATATCTGACCTCCCTACCCAGTGCAATCGCACCACTCACAGATTTAACCGGATCCATAAGGAAGCTCTCCGAAAGTCTTACTCCGCAAGAATTTTTCGGAAAAAACCCGAACAGGATTCCCTGCTCCTTAACACTCCATCCACAATAACCCGGACTATATCTGTTGGAGCAGCCCCAATCAAAATTAAGAGCATACTCCTTTATTCTCCCGTACATATATCCCGCCATTGCTTCTGCAAACTCCGATGCCAGAAAATCGGCCATATAATAGGCAAGAGGGTCCTCTCTGTAAAAGTTGATGATCCTTTTGGACGTCTCCCCGAGTGATGCGACGAAAAGAGCAACTCTTTCTGCTTTTGAAAATGCCGACTTTACTTTTGCACCGTAATGAAAACCTGATTCAGAAGGATCTATTATTATGAATGCCCCTTTTGCCTCTATCGAAGAGAGCCGCATAAGTACTTTATCTGCCTCTTCCACAAAATCGTGACCCACCTTTTGTGCAATTTCGCCTTTGTCTGGCATTATGGATGATAGGCTTACCTTGTATTCAAACATCTCTTTCACGGCAAAAAAAGTTTATTGATATAGTTAATCTCTATCTCCTCTCCAAAAAGAACCATTTCACTTCTGAGTAGATTATGACTGTATTCCCGGAAGGAGATATCGCCCGATACCGACTGGATAGTCCAGTTTGACCCGTCGGTCGCCCTTAAAAAACCCTTTACCCTCAACAGTGGCTTAATAATTTGTGCCAGTCTGTCAAAGTTTTCCCGCGGGATCTTTTTGGCAGTAGATATTGTCTCTACTCTGACATCCGGCGGAAAGCTCAATGGCCTGCATTCATCGGCAGCAAGATGTGAAAGAGCCAGAGCAGTGCCTGAGCCTGAACTTACAATCTCAATTTCAGAAACAGGCAGTGTCGAATATTCTGTGTTCAGGATGTTACAGAAAGGGTTATATTCCTTTATCTGTGAAGCAATAGTTATCGTATCCTTTGGTTCTAGTTTGTCGCATTTGTTTATCAGCACGCAGTCTGCTATTCTGATTTGGTTGGAGACAGACTTAAGCATTCTTACCTGTTTTTCAAACAAATAGCCGTCCACTATTGTATAAGCTTTGGTAAACCTCACTTTATGCGAGAGATGCGGGGAGTGTACCATCTGTAAAATTGCAACCGGATCTGAAAGTCCGGAAGCTTCAATAAAAAGAACATCGGGTTGTTCATCATCAATGAAACGGGACAATGAAGGTATAAAATCATTCAGCAGACAGAGGCAGAATACCGAGCCCCTGTTAACCTCCATTATTGCGTAAGGTTTTTTGCTCTCCTTAAGAATTCTGGAATCTATATTTATCGAAGAAAATTCATTCTGTACAATTCCAATCCTTCTGTCATCTCCCAGCTTTTCAAGAATGTTTCTGAGGAAACAGCTTTTCCCGCTCCCGAGAAAGCCGGAAATAAGATACAGGGGGATCGGACTTGTTTTCATTGTTGCAACTCCTCTTTTACGACCTCAACCAAAACCTTAAGAGGTGGAGTTATTGACACAAACTTTATCTTACCGTTGATGCAGATTGTGGGAATATTCCTGACACCCAGACTTCTCATCATCTGCAGTCCCTCTTTTGTCTTAATTTTATGTTCGTATATATCCACATTATCCGTAAATTGAGACTTTAATCTGTTAACCAGCTCCATCATATACTGACAAGGTGCGCATGATGCAGAATCCAAAGTAACTACATCTATTACAGCTCTCTTTGCAACCCATCTGCTGCTAAGGTCGGGCATAATAACATCTTCGGTCTCTACAGCAGTTCTTCTCAGAATCTCTTGTCTGTATCCGTCTTTTATCAAGCGGCTTACAGCTTCCAGATTCTCTATGGGAGTATTCATAGGGAGATCGCATCCGGGGGCAAGAATATACCCGGTTTTACCTCCTGTGTCCAGACACTCCAGTGCATCTCTTTCGGAATCTTCCTGACTCCCCAAAAGTAATGTAGTAGTGAGCTTAAGGTTTCCCCCGAAACTGATTCCGTTTGAGAGGGCAACCTTTTTCACAACCGATAGTGGTATATTTTCATCCACCGACATGTTGTCCGGCCTGCTTTTAGCCATAAGCTCCAGATTGTGTTCGGCCTGACCGCAGACAAAAAACGAACTTAAACAGTTTTTCTCTCTGATATGGTCAAATATACCTTTTACAGGTTGCATTACAAATGTCTCAAAAGAGAGAGGATCTATCTGACTGGTCATAGGATCTACTATTGCTATAACAGTGCAGCCGGCATAGATGTAGTAATCGGAAAGTGCTTTGGCAACTTCGCAACAGAAAGATATTACAGTATCAACCCTCTCCGGATCTTCGTACATTGCCGTAAATATCTCTGTACCCATAAGGTGAAGGGCAAGAGTGAATGGCCCGGTCACAAGTCCGAAAAATGCAATATTGGGGTGCTCCTTTGATAATACCTCTGCAGCTCTGAGTACTTCAGCGATTCTGCCATCCTTAGGAGATGGAATCTTTAATGCAGACAATGGTATCCCTTCTTCCAGAGGATGCGAAACTACGGCCGGCGGATTGGTTGGTGAATAGAGAAGCCTGCATCCTAAGGCCTCTGCCTCAAGCTGAAGATCGAAGGTTACAGGCAGCCCGTCTGGAGAATATCTCTTTATAGCCTCTTTGAGACCTTTGATAATTAAACCACCTGAAGACAAGTATCTCTCTGCCGTTTCTCCTATTAATGCAGCTCCGTGGCAACCAACAAATGGTAACCAGGCTGCCCTGTCGCATTCTTTTAGTTTGTAGGCATTAACTATATATTCCTTGCCGGTCATTTTAAGCAATTGCATTTATATATTCCACTGCAACCTGCGGGTTGGGAGCATACAAATCAGCTCCGATTTTAAATGCAAACTCTTTGTTCAAGGGGGCTCCTCCAACAAGAATCTTTTGGGAAGGGAATGATGTCCTAAGCTCTCGTACAGATTTTTCCATAGATTCCATTGTTGTTGTAAGAAGAGCAGACATTCCCACTATGCAACCGGGGTACTCGCAAACTGCATCAATAAATTGTTCTGTCTTGACATCCACCCCCAAGTCGACCACTCTCCATCCACATCCCTCTATCATCATAGAAACCAAATTCTTACCAATATCATGCAGATCGCCTGCTACTGTACCAATTACAAAAGTACCTCTCTGCTTGATCTCTCCGGAATTAAAATAGGGTTTCAGGTGTAGCATAGCGCTGTTCATTGCTTTTGCCGACATAAGAACCTGGGGTACAAAGAGTTTTTTCTCTTTAAAAAGTTCTCCCACAACACCCATTGCCGGAATCATAGCTTTGTTAAGAATATCATTTGCAGATACTCCGTTATCCAAAGCCTCCCTTGTAAGCTCGTCAGCTCCCTGCTCTCCCCTCATATCCGGCGGGTATGGTGACTTTATATCTATTTTACCCTTTTGTATTGACAAGGATATCCTTTCTATAAAACTATTCATCTCGATTTGTTTTTACAAATCTACAAAAAAATACTCAGAGTATTTTTGTCGAATAGAAGAAGGAACGGTTTTTAGCAGGATCATCACCTCCTCAGAGCAGGTTATCATTGAATTTGTCTTGATGTAACCGATTCAGCCATTTTTAGTTGTTCAAAATGTATTTTACTATCCATTCACCCACTTCGGTAGTTGAGTAAGATTTTCCGCTCTCTGCCAGGTCCTCGGTGAGTATTCCTGCCTCAATAGCCATTTTACACGCCTTTTTGACCATTTCCGCCTCCTCTTTTGCATAGAAGGCATCGTTGAGCATCATTGCAGCTGAGAGTATCGTGGCTATTGGATTTGCAATATTTTTGCCCGCTGCCTGCGGATACGATCCGTGTATAGGTTCAAAAAGCGGACTTTTATCTCCAAAAGAGGCAGATGGCAAAAGACCTATAGAGCCGGTCAGGACGCTGGCCTGATCGCTAAGAATATCGCCGAACATATTTTCGGTTAACAGTACATCAAACTTTGACGGATTTGTGACAAGTTGCATTGCTGCATTGTCTACAAACAAAAAGTTAAGGGCCACCTCCGGAAATTCACTTTTATGAATTGAGGTAACAACCTCCCGCCATAGTCTGGATGTAGCCAGAACATTCGCCTTGTCTACCAACGTAACCACTCCTCTCCTTCCTTTTGCCATTTTGAAGGCCAGCCGAGAAATCCTCTCTACCTCTGGCTTTGTATAAACGCAAGTATCAAAGGCCTTTGTTCCATCTTCGCTCCTTCCGCGTGGCTCTCCAAAGTAGATACCTCCGGTAAGTTCCCGTACTACAACCATATTTACCCCTTTGATTATCTCCTCCTTTAAAGGGGAACGATGTGATAATTCCGTAAAAAGTTCTACAGGTCTTATATTTGCATACAATCCAAGCTCTCTTCTCATCTTTAACAGGCCCTGTTCCGGGCGCACTTTGGCAGCAGGGTCATTATCATATTTGGGGTCGCCGATTGCCCCAAAGAGAATTGCATCGGAATTCAGACAGAGAGCGTGTGTATCTGCCGGATAGGGCTCCCCGCAGCTATCAATCGCCGCTGCACCTATCACTCCGTAATTGAATACAAACTTGTGGTTGAATCTTTTCTCAACCGCTTTTAAAACTTTTACAGCTTCTCCAACAATTTCGGGACCTATTCCATCTCCGGCCAGTGTTGCTATTATTTTTTCCATAGTCGTTATCTCTTTGTAAATTGTTCATACTCCTTTATAGACCCTATATTGGCAAGAAGATAGTCTATATCGTCATAGCCATTAGTGAGACAATTCTGCTTGTAGGAATTTATCTCGAAACTCTCTTTCTCTCCAGTTCTTGAATTTGTTATAGTCCTTTCTGGAAGGTTGATAACCAGAGTTGTCCCGGAAGCTGCAAAAATTCTGTCAAGGAACTCCTGGCTCACCTTTACCGGAAGCAGGCCATTGTTAAGAGCATTGTTTTTGAAGATGTCGGCAAAAAAGCTGGAAACGACAGCTCTGATTCCATAATCGTATATCGCCCACGCAGCATGTTCCCTGCTCGATCCGCAACCGAAGTTTCTTCCGGCAACCAGAATTGTCCCATCGCCTTCAGCTCTGTTCAAAACAAAAGAAGAATTCTTTTCTCCGTTGGAATTGTACCTCCAGTCGTAAAAGAGATTTTTTCCGAAACCTTCGCGGGTTGTTGTCTTCAGAAATCTTGCCGGTATAATCTGATCTGTATCAATATTTTCTATCGGCATCAAAATCGGCTTTGACTCCAATATAGTAATCTTGTTAAAACTCATAATTGCTTATTTAATTGTCCTTGGATCGGTTATTACTCCGTAAACAGCAGCGGCAGCAGCCACCAAAGGGCCTGCCAGAAGGGTTCTTGCGCCCGGTCCCTGTCTTCCCTCGAAATTTCTGTTGGATGTGGAAATGCAGTATTTTCCGGCAGGTATCTTGTCTTCGTTCATTCCAAGGCAGGCAGAACAGCCGGGTTCTCTTACGGCAAAACCTGCATCTCTTAAGATATTACCGATTCCCTCCTGCTCAATTGCCCTCTCTACAGCTTTTGAACCAGGCACCAGCCATGCTTCAACATCCGCAAACTTTTTCTTCCCTTTTACAAAATTTGCAAAGGCTCTGAAATCCTCAATCCTGCCGTTTGTACAACTTCCCAGAAATACATAATCTATCTTTTTACCAAGGAGTCTCTCCCCAGCTTTAAATCCCATATATTCCAACGGTTTACTCCCGGTGTCAGGTACCAGTGAAGTTATTTTCATACCCATTCCAGGGTTTGTGCCATAGGTAATCATAGGTTCAATCTGATCTGCGGTAAATGTGTAGTGAGCATCGTATTTTGCCCCTGCATCACTTTTTAGACTGCGCCAACGTTCAACTGCCTTTTCCCACTCCTCTCCTTTTGGAGAGTATCTTCTCCCTTTCAAATAGTGGAATGTGGTTTCGTCCGGAGCAATCATCCCGCCTCTGGCACCCATTTCGATACTCATATTGCAAATAGTCATCCTCTCTTCCATAGTCAATGAACTTATGGTAGAACCGGCAAATTCAATAAAATAGCCGGTTCCTTCCGATGTTCCAAGTTTTGAAATTATGTGCAGAATTATATCCTTGGCGCAGACTCCCTCTTTAAGAGCTCCATTGACCTCAATAAGCATCTGTTTCGGTTTTGTCTGCAGCAGTGATTGCGTTGCAAAGACCATCTCAACCTCACTTGTTCCAATTCCAAAGGCAATATTTCCAAAAGCGCCGTGGGTAGATGTATGGCTGTCCCCACACACTATTGTCATACCCACCTGGGTGAGTCCCAGTTCGGGGCCTATTATGTGAACCACACCATTGGAGGGGTCACCTAATGGAAAATAAGTAACCCCATGCTTTTTAGTATTCTCTGCCAACCTTTCCACAGGTATCCTGGATGATTCGTCTGCAATTGGCAGATGTTGGTTTATCGTTGGAACATTATGATCGCACGTTGCAAATGTTTGATTGGGGCGAAACAGTCTGGCTCCTCTCTTCTCCAGCCCCGAAAAGGCCTGCGGACTCGTAACCTCGTGTATAAAATGTCTGTCTATGTAAAGTATCGAGGGGCCGTCAGGTATCTCTTTAACAACATGAAAGTTCCATATCTTATCAAAAATTGTTTTACTCATCTTTCTACCCTAAATTATTTTCGAAATGGCATCAATGAAAGCCTCCACGGAAGCTGTAATAATATCTGTATTCGCAGAGAATCCGTAGTATATGTTCCCCTTGTTCTCAATCTGTATATGCACCTTTCCGACATCATCCGTTCCCTTGGTTATTGCCTGCACGAGAAACTCATCAAGCACTATTTTTCTATGGACCAGAGTTTTGACAGCAGAAAATGCTGCATCTATCGGACCATTTCCTGAGCTTGTTGCAGTGCAGATCTCTCCATCGATAACCAGTTTGACAGTAGCCATAGGGACTGCCGATTTGCCACATACCACCTGAAGATATTTCAACCTTATTTTATGCATCTGGGTGCTGCGGTTAACTCCCACAATTACCAGAAGGTCGTCGTCATGGATATCCTTTTTGACATCTGCCAATTTCAGGAATTTATCGTAAGCCTCGTCCAGCTCATCCGGAGTAAGCTCTACATTCAACCGGGTATAGTGATGTTTCAAGGCAGCCCTTCCGCTCCTTGCAGTAAGAGCAATAACAGACTCATTCACACCAACATCCGAAGGGTCAATAATTTCGTAGCTCTCCCTGTTTTTGAGAACGCCATCCTGATGAATACCCGATGAATGTGCAAATGCATTTCTCCCCACAATTGCCTTATTGGGCTGAACCGGCATGCGCATAAGAGTAGATACCTGACGGGATGTCTTGATTATTTGCTTTGCATCTATGTCTGTGTATACAGGAATATCTTTTCTGCATTTGATGGCCATTACAACCTCTTCCAGAGCAGTGTTTCCCGCTCTTTCTCCAATACCGTTTACAGTTACCTCCACCTGCCGTGCACCGTTCATTACACCTGCAAGAGTGTTTGCAGTGGCCATTCCCAGGTCGTTATGACAGTGAGTGGAAATTATTGCTTTATGGATATTGGGAACGTTGTCTACAAGATACTTGATCTTTGCGCCATACTCATAAGGTGTACAGTAACCGGTTGTATCCGGAATATTCACTATTGTGGCTCCAGCCTTGATAACAGCCTCAATAACCCTTGCAAGGTATTCGTTGTCTGTTCTTCCGGCATCTTCTGCATAAAATTCCACATCCTCAACATACTTCTTTGCATACTTAACGCAATAGATTGCCCTCTCCAGGATATCCTCTTGGTTGGATTTGAACTTATAAAGAATGTGTGCATCGGATGTACCTATGCCGGTGTGGATCCTTTTGTTTTTTGCAAAATGGAGCGCATCTGCAGCTACGTCTATGTCTTTTTCTACAGCCCTGGTTAAGGCACAGATTGTGGCCCTCTGGACAACCTTGGAGATCTCAACTATAGAGTTAAAATCTCCGGGACTGGATATGGGAAAACCACACTCTATAATATCTACATTAAGTGTTTCCAGCGTTCTGGCAAGCTCGATCTTCTCAATGGTGTTGAGCTGACAACCTGGGACCTGCTCTCCGTCCCTGAGGGTTGTGTCAAATACAAATAGTTTTTCGTTCATATTTTTTCATTAAAAAAAGCCACCTTGAAAGAGGTGGCTAACATTGTTTCATTTTAAATTAAACTTTCTAAAATTACATGAAATCTCCACCTCTGAGTATTGGCCAAATACTGAGTAGCAGAAGGTGCAGGGAAATGGAGTTTCTTGTATTCATAACGGTGGCGAAGATAGAAAAAAAATAATAATTAATACAAGAAAATTATGATTAATCTTGCGATGGCTGCTCTCCATTCTGATACTCGCCCAGTATCTGTAAATTTTCCGTAAGTGGTCTGATGGCATCCAGAGCCTGCTTGTAGCGTTTGTGATCGCTAAAAATAAGATCTATGTAAAAGAGGTACTCCCACTCCACTCCGACAATGGGAAGGGACTGGATTTTAGTGAGGTTCATGTTGTAAATGGAGAGTACGGAGAGAACGTGTGAGAGCTTTCCCTGTTGGTGGGGAAGGGAAAAGCAGAGAGAGGCCTTGTTGACTTTTTGATTGGCAATTTTTGCCAGTCGTTTTACCTTGTCACTCTCCGCAACAATCATAAACCTTGTAAAATTCCTCTTGTTGTCCTCCACACCTGCCCGGATTATCTCAAGATTATACATATCTGCCGCCAGATCACTGGCCAAAGCCCCTACTCCCATCAGGTTTTCTTCCCTTATCCATTTGGCACTTAGGGCTGTATCCACTGAATCGACAATTTTTACCCCTTTTATGCGGAGTGCATTCAAAAAGAGATGACACTGCTGGATCGCCACCGGATGTGAATGAATCTCCCTGATATCCTCCAGACTCTGTCCCGGCAGAGCAATTAGATTTTGTACAACCCTCAGATATTGCTCCCCTACTACCGGAAGGCCACTCTCACTCAGAAATGAGTGATTTTGCAGCAAACTGCCAGCCACAGAGTTTTCGATAGCGACAATTCCACAATCTACCCTCTTCTCCCGGAGTTCATCGAACAGATCTGTAAAGGTATCGCAAGGGACAATTGTTATAGGATTATTTCCAAAGAACTTCTTTGCCGCAGTTTCATGGAAGGCCCCGAACCCACCCTGAATTGCTACGCTTACTGCGTGGTTTGCTGCACTGACCGTGCGATTTTCTGTCTGTTTCATCTGATGCAAAAAAAGGCCCCAAACTTAGGGACCTTTAGGTTATTATCTATATCACGCCACAAAATTAAATAATAAATTGAATTATTGTTATATTTTTGTATCAGAAAGGATGTATTTAAAAATAAACTATGGAATATCAACAACTTATTGTATCTACTGAGAATCACGTATGTACAATCAAAATCAACAATCCGGCAACTCTCAATGCCCTCAATACCTCTCTTCTCAAGGAGTTGGATGTGGCATTGGATGAGGTTGAAAAGGATCCTGAAATATATGTATTGGTTATTACTGGAGAAGGGAGAGCTTTTGTGGCGGGGGCAGATATAACCGAGATGGCAGATTTGAATGCTGCCCAAGGGAAGAGGTTCGGCGATTTTGGTGCAATGGTATTCAGAAAGATAGAAACTCTCTCCAAACCGGTCATTGCGGCAATCAACGGTTTCACCCTTGGAGGCGGATGTGAACTTGCAATCGCATGCGACATTAGAATTGCATCTGAAAATGCTAAGTTTGGACAGCCGGAGGTTGGATTGGGTATTACTACCGGATTTTCGGCAACATACAGGTTACCAAGGATTGTGGGAGTAGCAAAGGCCAAGGAGTTGCTATTCACCGGAAATGTAATAGGAGCGGCCGAGGCTCTCGAAATTGGCCTTGTTAACCAGGTTGTAAAGCCGGAAGAGCTTATGGAAAAGACAATGCAGATGGCTGTCACAATCGCATCCAAAGCACCTATAGCGGTTAAATACACTAAGGAGGCCATAGAATATGGACTGAATCACGATGCAGAGAGTGCGATAGACCACGAGACTGATGTATTTGGCAGCTGTTTCTCCACTAATGACCAGAAAGAGGGAATGAAGGCCTTTATAAATAAGCAAAAACCCGTTTTCAGGAATCGATAAATAAATATAATAAACTTATAATATGAAAATTAGCGTTATTGGCACCGGCACTATGGGAAGCGGTATTGTACTTGCTTTTGCCCAAGCCGGATTCAGTGTGGTAATGAAGGGTATATCGGAAAGCGAACTTCTTATCGGCCACAAAAACATCCATAATAATCTCTCCAAACTGGTGGAAAATGGTAAAATGGAACCTCATACAATGAATGAGATTACATCCAGAATTACAGAAACTCTATACTATGATTCCTGTTCGGACTCGGACCTGGTTATTGAGGCCGTTCTGGAAGATATGGCTCTGAAACACGAGGTTTTCAAAACGCTGGACAACATTTGCAAGCCTGAGGCAATTCTTGCATCAAACACCTCTTCACTCTCAATAACCGAGATTGCCGCCTCTACAAAAAGAACAGACAGGGTTGTAGGAATGCACTTCTTTAACCCCGCACCGGTAATGAAACTTGTTGAAGTTATCAAAGGTCAGCTTACTTCACCCGAGGTGGCTGAATTTGTTGCCAGCATTGCAAGAGAGATGGGGAAAACCCCGGTAAGCGTCAATGAGGCTCCCGGATTTGTAGTTAACCGCATTCTGATTCCGCTGGTAAACGAAGGAATAGGCATTCTGGCAGACGGAATTGCCACACGCGATGAGATAGATGAGGCGATGAAACTGGGGGCAAATCATCCGATGGGGCCGTTGGCTCTTGGAGATCTTATCGGGCTGGACGTATGTCTTGCAATAATGGAAGTTCTCTACAACGAGTATGGTGATTCTAAATACAGACCTCACCCATTGCTACGTAAAATGGTTAGAGCCAAACAATTGGGCAGAAAAACCGGCATTGGTTTTTACGACTACAGAAAATAGAACCAATACTTATGGGACAAAATCGCAGCAGTCAGACAAAGGTTTCCAGAATCAACTACAAGACTTTGATGCAGATCCGCATCAGGAAAATTCTGATGATTTGCAGCAGTTATGACGCTTACACACTGGAAGAGGACGGCCGTATTGAGGATCAGATTTACAAGGAGTATGTAGATCTCAACCTTAGCAATCCCCCTACCTTTACATGGGTAACATCTTCTGTGGACGCGCTAAAGCTTCTGGATACAGATGACGATTTTGATCTCATAATAAGCATGTACAATGTGGGAGAACTGGATGTATTCAGCTTCTCGAAACAGGTAAAGAAAGATCTGCCGGAGATTCCTTTCGTTCTGCTCACCAATTTTTCCAAAGAGCTCTCAAGGTTAATCGAGAACGAAGACTGTTCGTGTATTGACCACATATTCAGCTGGCACGGCAATGCGGACCTGATCCTTGCCATTATCAAACTGTTCGAAGACAGGCTTAATGCCGATGACGATATTCTTGGCGCCGGAGTACAGTCAATCCTTTTGGTAGAGGATTCTGTACGCTTCTACTCCACATACCTCCCGACTATATACAAGCTTGTTCTGCAGCAAAGTGCAGAATTTCTCAAGGAGGCTCTCAATGAGCAGCAACAGAAGCTCCGAAAGAGAGCCCGACCAAAAATTCTACTTGCAACAAACTGGGATGAAGCGGTTTCACTATACGAACGGTATAAACAAAACCTCCTGGGGGTTATTTCCGATGTGGGTTTTATAATACACAAAAACGACCCCTCTGCAAGTGAAAAGCTGGATGCTGGCATAGATTTGTGCAAAAAGATAAAGAGTGACGACCCTCATATGCCATTTCTTCTTCAGTCTTCGCAGGAGAGCGTAAGGGAGGTTGCTCAGGAGTTGGGTGTGGGCTTTATCCTTAAACATTCAAAAACACTTCTGCTGGAACTCAGCGATTATATAAGTGAGGTATTTGTCTTTGGTGACTTCGTCTTTCGAGACCTCAACTCAGGCGAGATCATAGGCAGGGCCAAGGATCTTAAAGACCTTCAACATCTTGTAATGGAGATACCGGAAAATGTGCTTTTGTATCACGCTTCAAGAAACCGGCTTTCAAAGTGGATGTACTCACGCGGACTCTTCTCCCTCGCCAACAAAATGAAGACTGCTCATGAAAGCCACTTTAAAACGATAGACGACCTGCGTCAGTATATAGTCCAGGCGATAATCGATTACAGAATTTTGCTTGGGCACGGCGTCGTGGCACGTTTCAACCCTAATTCATACAGCCAGTACATCTGGTTCGCAAGGTTGGGCGATGGGTCGCTCGGCGGCAAAGCGAGGGGCCTTGCCTTTATAAACAGTATGCTGCAGAAGTACGATCTGCTTGACAAATACCCGGGAGTTAAAATTCTGATCCCCCGCACTATTGTTGTTGCAACCGATTACTTTGATGAGTTCATCCGTCTAAACGGCTTGCAATATGTAATTAAAGCCGACATTACAGACGAAGAGATCTTATCTGAATTTGTAAGTTCCCGTCTTCCCGAGACACTGGTTGCAGATCTTAAGGTCTATCTCAAATATGCAACAGGACCACTTGCCGTCCGCTCCAGCTCCAAGTTAGAAGATTCACATTATCAGCCTTTTGCCGGCATATACACTACCTATATGATCCCTCTCACCAAAAACGAAGATCAAATGCTCCGGCTTCTGGGAAAAGCTATAAAGAGTGTTTATGCCTCTATTTACTTTGCATCCAGCCGTGCCTACATCCAGGCGACTTCCAACCTGATAAGCGAGGAGAAGATGGCGGTGGTAATACAGGATGTGTGCGGTACTGAGGATAGTGGCTACTTTTTCCCTACCCTCTCCGGAGTTGCCCGCTCGATCAACTTTTATCCCATTGGGGCAGAAAAGCCGGAGGATGGAATAGTAAATATTGCACTCGGACTTGGAAAACTGGTTGTGGAGGGGGGAAAGACCTTGCGTTTCTCACCAAAGTATCCAAAGCATATTTTACAATTATCAACGCCCCAGCTTGCAATGAGAGACACTCAGAATGTGATGTATGCCCTCAATCTTAAGCCGGAAGAGTTTAAAACTTCAATCGATGATTCTGTCAACCTTCAAAAATTTGACATAAACCAGATCAAACACTTCCGTAATATGAACTTTGTGGCATCCACCTGGGATATGCAGAGCCAGATGATCACCGATAGTAACCTTGAGGAGGGACGAAAGATTATAACATTCGCCCATATTCTCAAACACGATACAATGCCTTTGGCCAAACTGATCAGCGACATTCTGGAGATCAGCCAGCAGGAGTTGCGTTCGGCAGTCGAGCTTGAATTTGCGGTGAATATGGATGTCCCTAAAGGACAGGATGTAATCTTCAACTTTCTGCAAATCCGTCAGATCACCGATAGTCAGGACAACAAATCTCTCGATTGGGAACATATCAATACGAGTGACTCAGTTATCTTTGCACAAAAAGCTTTGGGAGTGGGTGTCATAGAGGGTATTACCGATATAATTTATGTAAGGGCAGATAACTTTGACAGTGCCCACACTCAGGAGATGGCAGAAGAGATCGACACGCTCAACGCCAGAATGAGAGATTCAAAGAGGCATTATGTTCTGGTAGGTCCCGGCCGTTGGGGTACAGGTGATCCATGGCTGGGTATTCCAATCAAGTGGCCACATATCTCTGAAGCCAAAGTTATAGTGGAGTGCGGGCTAAAGAACTTCCGGGTAGAACCAAGCGAGGGCACCCATTTCTTCCAGAACCTCACCTCATTTGGTATCGGGTATCTGACCATAAACCCGTTTATGGGGGACGGCCGCTTTGATATAGATCGTCTTAACTCAATGGAGGCCTTATACGAGAGCAAATACTTCCGTCAGGTAACTTTCTCCACACCTCTCTACATCTTTATAGACGGACGCAAAAATAAAGGAATAGTACGTTAAAAAAAGAGACAAGAAATGATCCAACTACCTCCACTTATAGCCGATTTGGCCCTCATTCTGAGCTCTGCTGCTTTGGTTACTCTGGTTTTTAAAAAATTAAAGCAACCGGTTGTACTGGGATATATTATTACCGGGCTTTTGGTAGGGCCAAATATCAAATTATTCCCCACTGTTATTGAACTCGAAAGTATAAAAACATGGGCCGATATTGGAGTTATATTTCTGCTATTCGGGCTTGGTCTTGAGTTCAGCTTTAAAAAATTATTAAAGGTGGGAGGAGTGGCTGCTCTAACAGCAATTATCGAGGTAACTCTGACCTTGTTATTAGGCTATGGCGTAGGACAGTTGTTAGGTTGGGATTCCATAAACAGCCTGTTTTTCGGAGGAATTCTCTCAATTGCATCTACCACTATCATAATTCGGGCATTTGACGAATCTGGTGTAAAAAACCAGAAATTTGCAGGTATCGTAACGGGAGTGCTGGTTATCGAAGATTTAGTGGCCGTTTTATTAATGGTATTGCTCTCCACCGTTGCCGTGAGCCAGACATTTGCAGGAGGCGAAATGATAAAGGCGGTTTTAAAACTGGCCTTCTTCCTGGTACTGTGGTTTGTTTCAGGAATATTTTTCGTACCAACCTTGTTCAGGAAGATCAGAACATTGATAAACGATGAGACACTTCTGATCATCTCCCTGGCATTTTGCTTTTTAATGGTAGTGTTGGCAACATACGTCGGTTTCTCTCCGGCACTCGGTGCTTTTATCATGGGTTCAATTTTGGCGGAAACAACCAAAGCAGAGAAAATTGAAAAGCTTACTATATCTATAAAAACTTTGTTTGGTGCGATTTTCTTTGTCTCCGTTGGTATGCTATTAGACCCTGCGATACTGGTAAAATATGCCATACCAATTGTTGTGGCTACTGCTGTATTGTTGTTTGGCAAACCACTTTTTGTAACAATGGGGGTATTGGTTGCCGGCCAGCCTCTTAAAATAGCAGTACAATCTGGTATGAGTCTTTCACAAATCGGCGAGTTTTCTTTTATTATTGCTGCTTTAGGCCTTAGCCTGAATGTCACCGGCGATTTCCTTTATCCTGTCGCCGTTGCGGTATCTGTCCTCACGACATTTACCACACCTTATATGATTCGTTTTTCTGAACCTGTCTATAAATTTTTGGAATCAGTTTTGCCCAAAAAATGGATAAACGCCTTAACGGCATATAGCATAGATGCGCAACATATTACCGAAATTAGTGACTGGAAAAAAGTTCTGAAATCATATTTTATTAATGTGGTAATTTTTTCTGTAATCATAATTACAATAATTGTATTGAGCACGCAATTCCTTTCACCATTATTATCCGGTTATGGATGGCATAAAATAAGTACGGCAATTGTCACATTTGTCATTTTAATCCCATTTTTATGGGCACTTGCTTTCCGCAGAACACAGCGTCAGGCCTATGCCAATGTATGGGTGATAGCAACCCAGCGAGGTCCTTTAATCCTTTTGCAATTGTCAAGAGTTGCATTGGCGGTTATATATGTCGGGCTTTTATTCCATAGTCTGTTTTCGCCATTGGTTGCCATTGGGGGAATTTTCTTTTCATGCGTCATTATTGCAATTTTTTTCAAAAAGATTCAGACATTTTATGGAAAGATTGAAATCAGGTTTTTAGCCAATTATAATGAACGTGAATCCGGGAAAGTAAATTATAATGAAATACTTACACCATGGGATACTCATATTACCAACTTTGAACTGAATGCCCATTCCCCTCTCATAGGGAAAACATTATTGGAATCAAGATTGAGGGAAGAGTTCGGAGTAAATATTGTAGTGATTAACCGTGGCGATCATACAATCAGCGTGCCAACCCGCCATGAACACCTGTTCCCCAACGACAAAATTGCCGTGATAGGCACCGACGAACAACTGCTCAAATTTAAAACCTTTCTTGAATCAACTGAATTTGAATCCAATATAGAAGAGGTTACACATAATGTTTCACTTCATCATTTTACTATTGGCAAGAATTCCACATTTGTAAAGCAGAACATACGGGAGTCAGTAATCCGCGAACGTACTCATGGTTTAGTTGTTGGAATTGAAAGAAACGAAGAGCGCATTTTGAATCCCGAGTCGGACTTTGTATTCGAAGTTGGAGATATTGTATGGATAGTTGGAAATGAAAAGCTGATTCAGGATATCATCAAAGAGATGAGCGGAGCAGCATAATAGGGCCGGCTCCAATGGTACGGCAAAGGAAATAGACGCTCGAGCCATAACCGGCAGTCTCGATGCCCATATTATTTATCGATTTTCGTACATATATTGTAATGATTTATTTCGGTATAGTCCGGTTTTCCATTGCAGGGATGAATGTTCCAATCTCATCCTGAGAGAGGGTTGCCGAAAAAATTGCGATGTTAGGGTCATTGGGAAACACTACCATTTTGCTTTGTCCTGTTAAAGGAATGGCAATTTTATACATATATGTGAATACATAAGATTCATTTCCTTCACATGCCTAAAATTTCACCAGTGTGAATTTTAAACAAAAAAGGATTCTAACTGTTAAGTTATCTAATAAGTTAAAATCAGATAACAATGTTTAATGAATATAATCCAATAAATAAAGTGACATTCCGGGTGATGGACGATGATGGTAAAATCATCAATAAGCCATGGATGCCGGAAATTGACGATGATAGACTGATTAAAGCCTATAAAGATATGCTCTTTGCCAGAGTTGCAGATCTACAGACAGTCTCTTATCAAAGGCAGGGACGGATATATACATATCCACCAAATTATGGCCAGGAGGCTATCGCCGGAGCTGCCGGAGCTCTGATAAAAGATGAAGACTGGGTGGTCCCAACATTTCGTGAGATGGGGACAATGTTGGCAAAGGGGGTCTCCCTTAAAGAGCTTTTTCTGTACTATATGGGGTACGAAGAGGGTTCCAACTTTAAAAAAGCAAATTTTGTCCTTCCTGCAAGCATTCCAATAGCTTCACAGTGTATCCATGCTGTCGGTATTGGTTATGCCATTAAATACAATAAGGAGAAGAGATTAGTCTATTCTTTCGTTGGTGATGGAGGAACGTCAGAGGGTGATTTTCATGAAGCCGTGAATTTTGCCGGCGTATGGAAGGTTCCTGTAATATTCATTATACAGAACAATCAATATGGAATCTCCACTCCTACCCATCTGCAAACGGCCTCTGATTCCTTAGCTATCAAATCAATAGCTTATGGCGTTAAGGGCATTAAGGTAGATGGAAATGATTTCTTAGCAATGTACAAAACCCTGGAAGAGGCAGCAAAAATTTGCTATAACGGAGAAGGACCCGTGTTGATTGAAGCTGTCACTTACCGAAAAGGAGCTCATACCACCTCTGACGATCCTACAAAATACAGAACAAAAGAGGAAGAAGAGCAATGGGACCTTAAAGATCCATTAAAAAGACTCAAGGCATACCTGATATCCAAAAAGCTTTGGAGTGAGAAGGAGGAGCAAAGTATCCTGCCTCAGTTTGAAGAGGAGGTAGACAGGCAGTTTCTTGAGGCAGAGAGTTTTGGCCCATATCCTAAAGAGGATGTTTTTAAGTATCTCTATGCAGAAATGCCGGACGATCTTCTCGAACAGATGCACCAGTACGACCGCTTCCTGCAATGGAAAGAGACCAAGGTTAAACAATAAAAGAGGGAGTTTACAATGAAAATCATGAATATGGTCAATGCGATAAATGACGCATTGGATATTAAGCTTTCGGAAGATAAAAATGTAATAGTGTATGGAGAGGATGTTGGAGTAGAGGGGGAGTGTTCAGAGTGACCGAGGGGTTGCAAAAGAAATATGGAGTTGAGAGAGTCTTTGATTCCCCTCTTGCCGAATCGGGTATTGTTGGAACAGCTATTGGGATGGCAGTTGCGGGTCTTAGACCTGTAGTAGAAATGCAATTCTGTGGCTTTATATATCCGTCATTTAATCAGATAATAAGTCATGCATCCAGAATAAGAAACCGTTCAAGAGGTAAATATGAGACCCCCATTGTTATTAGAATGCCCTATGGTGGAGGGATAAATGCACTTGAACACCACAGTGAGAGCATGGAGGCAATTTTCGGACATATTCCCGGATTGAAGGTTGTGGTCCCCTCCACTCCACACGATGCCAAGGGCATGCTTATATCTGCAATAGAGAACAATGACACTATACTTTTTATGGAACCTAAAAGAATATATCGCGCTATAAAACAAGAAGTTGAAGAGGGTAAGTTTACCATTCCTTTAGGAAAGGCAAACGTTATCTCTGAGGGCAGTGATGTTACTGTTGTGGCTTTCGGAGCAATGATACGTGAGGTTCAGAGAGCCATGGTAATGGCAAAAGAACAAGGTATTAGTGTAGAATTGATAGACCTTCGCTCCATATATCCAATAGATAGAGAAGCTATTGCAAAATCTGTTAAGAAGACAGGTAGAATTATTACAGTAACCGAGGGACCAAGGTCTTTTGGTCTTGGTTCTGAGATAAGTCAAATTGCTATTGAGGAGGCATTTTTAAGCCTTGAGGCTCCGCCGTCCAGGGTGTCAGGTTTTGATACAATAGTTCCGTTGCCTCGTGGAGAGCATCACTATATGCAGGATCCTTATAAGATTCTTTATGAAATTGAAAAAATAGTAAAATATTAACGGTATGAGATATATATTCAAATTTCCGGATATTGGCGAAGGGCTTGACGAGGGAACAATTATAGAATGGCATGTAGAAAAAGGTCAGACTGTCAAGATGGGAGATGCTCTCTGTACAATGGAGACAGACAAGGTGGTAACAACTATCCCCTCTCCTAAGAGTGGGATCATTGTTGCAAAATTTGGAAAACCAGGGGAGACAATTCATGTTGGAAACGCATTGGTAGAGATTGAAATTGAAGGAGTTGATGGTGTAAACGCAGTAGAAGAGGCAAATAAAGCAGAGGTTATAAATGAGGAGGGTGCAGGAGTCGTAGGAACACTGGAAGTTGCCGGAAACAGCTTTGTGCTGTCTGCCAGCAAGGAGGGAGTGCATTCCTCACAAGAAGAGGGAAATTTAAGAGAGAAAAAGGTGTTGGCTACCCCTGTGGCACGAGCTGTTGCCAAAGAGCTGAAAATAGACATTAACATGGTAAAGGGTAGCGGCCCCGCAGGAAGAGTAACAAAGGAGGATATTTTTCACTTTGCAGAGGATGAAGGAGATCATGGAAAACCTTCCGGAGTGACAGGGTTGGGAGAAAAGTTACCATCTGAAAATCCTGTGGAGGTGGAACAACTCTCTCAAATGCGCAAGAGCATAGCAAAGCACATGTCACTCAGCAAGCATAACGCAGCACATATGACCCTCTTTGAAGAGATTGAGATTTCGGAATTAGACAGAGTCCGTAATAAATACAAGGAATCTCTACTTAAGGATGGTGTGAAACTTACCTATCTGGCATTTATAGTAAAGGCTGTTGCCCTTTCACTTAAAAAATTCCGTGCGCTCAACTCAGAAATGGACTTCGAAGGAGGCAGAATGTTGTATAAGAAATACTACAATATCGGGATCGCTACAGATACAGATAAGGGGCTGGTTGTACCCGTAATAAGAGACGCAGACAAATTATCTATCAGAGAGATAGCTAAGGAGATAACCCTTATATCTGAGAAAGCCAGACAAGGAAAACTATCTTTAGAAGATATGAAGGATGGGACATTTACTGTAACCAGCTACGGAAACATTGGAGGACTGTTTGCCGTACCGGTAATCAATTACCCGGAAGCAGGAATACTTGGGGTAGGTAGAGTCTCAAAACAACCTGTGGTTAAAGGAGATGAGCTTGGAATAGGTCTCATGCTACCACTCTCTCTGAGTGTGGACCACCGGATAGCTGACGGTGGTGAAACAGCCAGGTTTATGAACTCAGTAATGAGCTATCTTTCAGATCCCGTTACTTTACTTTTTAATTAGGGAGGAATTTATATGTACGATCTTGTGATTATTGGTTCAGGACCTGCCGGATATGTAGCTGCAATACGAGCAGGACAGGTTGGGTTCAAATGTGTAATTATAGAGAAAAAGAGCATTGGTGGAATGTGCCTTAACTGGGGATGTATCCCATCTAAAGCTATGTTAGAAAGTGTTAAACTTTACCAGAGAATTATTAAGGATTCTGCTCGTTTCGGGATAGAAGGAATTGATAAAAAGGGCGTTACATTTAATTGGAATAACGCTTTAAAGAGGGCCGATACTATTGTCAAACGGCTCACCGGTGGGGTTGAGTTTCTCCTTAAAAAGAATGGCGTTGAGATAATAAATGGTGAGGCCAAAGTTGTCTCTGCAACATCTGTACTGGTAGAAAACAGGCTGCTTGAGGCTAAAAACATAATAATAGCCACCGGCTCCACCTCCCCTGCAATAGAAAACTCATTCGAAAATCTTGTGGTGGAACCTCAGGAGCTTTTTAAAGACAGAGATATACCTCAGAATATTGTTGTTACAGGAAATACTCCAGTGACAATTGAGTTGGCACAGCTCTTTAACATGATGGGCAGATCGGTCTCTCTTCTCTCCGGAACCGACTACATTATGCCTAAAGCAGATGATTATATTCGCAATTATATGGTTACTATACTTAAAAAGGACCATATTAACATCATTTACAATCAAGAGTTAAAATCTACGGCAGGTGTGTGGAAAAGTGGGATGCTGACCATAGAGGGGAAGGAGATAAAATGCGACATTATTGTAAATGCCTCTACCAGAAAAGGGAATCTGATAAAATCGGATATAGACATTGCTTCTCACGATGGTTTTTATGTTGTGGACAAAGATTGTGAAACGTCGGTCAAAGGTATATATGCGATTGGTGATGTTAATGGACTCTCTCTTTTCGCTCACATTGCATCTGCACAAGGTCTCCACGTTGTGAACAGACTAAAGGGTATTGACCAGAAGCTGGACATCAGGAGACTCCCTATGAATATGTATTCGGTACCCGAAGCTGCTCAGATAGGTTTGACAGAACAGGAGGCAAAAACAGAGGGGTACGATTATAAAGTAAGCGAATTTCCTCTCTCCGCTAACGGAAAGGCTCAGACAGAGGGCTCTGCAGATGGTTTTTTAAGACTTATATCCGACAAGAAATATGGAGAGGTACTGGGCGTCCAGATAGTTGCACCTAATGCCACAGATATGATAAATGAGGCTTCTGCATATATGCAGCTGGAATCTACGGTTTACGATATAGCTCAGACAGTCCACACACATCCTACGGTATCGGAAATTTTTATGGAGGCCGGTTTTGAAGCTGTAGACAAAGCAATTCACAAGTAATTGGAAATAACAGTTCTTCCATATAATCTGCCGGATATGGCAGTATTGGACTCTCCGGGAGAGTTTGAGTATTCTATATGGCAACCAGACAGGATATATGTCATTCTTGGGAGGTCGAACACTGCATCTGCTTCTCTCTACACGCAGACAATTCAGAATGACGGAGTCATGATATTAAAACGTCCCTCCGGTGGAGAGAGTGTTATCCTCTCTCCAAAAATGTTGGTATTCTCTGTAAAGATGAGATTTCAAAATAAGATGAATTCCAGGTTCCTGTTTAAACAGATAAATGACCTGCTCATCAAATATCTGTCGGAAGTTGGAATAGAGAACCTTCACTCCAGAGGAATATCAGATCTCTCCATTGACTCCAGAAAAATAATGGGATCTTCTATATACCTGAACAGAGATACCCTTTTTTATCATGCGGTGCTAAATATTAGTGAGGATATATCGCTTATTTCCAGATATTTAAAACATCCTTCCAGAGAACCGGATTATAGAAGAGGAAGAGGTCATGAAGAGTTTGTAACCTCCCTTTACAGAGAGGGTTATAATCTCTCATTTGAGGTTCTGGCCAATCAAATATTTCTGGTTATGAAAGAGTTACAGAGTGAAATAAATTAGGTTATACTACTATCAATCTCTTCACGAAGTAAAATATACATCCGGATAAATGCCGGAGTTGTTGAAATATCCCGGAAAAATTACAGACTCAACTGAATTACTCTGTAATTTTTTCTACTTTTGCAACAAAAAAATGAGTGACGTTCTCCACCATGAATGTGGTATTGCATTAGTAAGACTGCTAAAACCGCTGGAGTATTACAAGAACAAATACGGGTCGTACTTGTATGGGCTCAACCGCCTCTATATTTTGATGGAAAAGCAAAGGAACCGTGGACAGGAGGGTGCAGGTGTTGTCGGCGTAAAGCTGGATATGCCTCCGGGGTATAAATATATGGACCGTGTACGCTCCTGCGATTCCAACCCTATTCAAGAGGTCTTCTCGGCCATTCGCGAGCGTATAAGAGAGGTTGACAATAAGGAGGAAGATGCCTCATGGGCAAAGTCCAATGTTCCTTTTGTATCAGAAATATATCTCGGTCATTTGAGATATTCCACTTTTGGAAAAAATAACATAGACCTGGTACACCCGTTAAAAAGATCGAGCAACTGGAGGAGCCGTAATCTTGCATTGGCAGCCAATTTCAACCTAACCAATGTAGATGAGCTGTTCGACAGCCTTATAAGAGCAGGGCAACATCCGCGCAACTATTCAGATACGGTCACATTGCTGGAAAAGGTGGGCTATTTTATGGATGATGAAATCCAGAACAAATACCGTTTCTACAGGGATAAAGGTTTCTCCAAACAGAAAATTTCACCGCTTATAGAGGAGAATATGGATTGGGTGAGTATACTTGCCAAGAGCAGTGCTGATTGGGATGGTGGTTATGCAGTAGCAGGTGTAGCTGGCCATGGAGATGCTTTTGTTATGCGCGACCCGTGGGGAATACGTCCTGCTTATTACTACAAAGACGATGAGGTGGTTGTTGTAGCTTCTGAGGGTTCGGTGATAAGAACTGCCTTTAGAGTGGATGATACAAATATTCAGGAAATAAAGCCTGGCCACGCCTTGTTAATCAGAAAAGATGGGACAATAAGGGAAGAGATGGTCCGCAAGCCTCAAAAAAGGAGCAGCTGCTCCTTTGAAAGAATATATTTCTCCAGAGGTAACGACAGATATATCTATCAGGAGAGAAAAAAACTGGGAGAGCTACTCACTTCTCAACTTATTAAAGCCATCGACGGCGATTTGGACAATACTGTATTCTCGTTCATTCCCAATACAGCTGAAACCTCATTTTACGGTATGGTAAAGGGGATTCAACAGTATATGGTTGAACAGAAGAAGCGGCAGATAACAGCGGAAAAAGATTCCTGGAGTGAGGAGTCTCTTGGCGAAATAATCTCCCGTGAACCTCGTGTAGAGAAGATTGTGATTAAAGATGCAAAAATGAGGACATTCATAACTTCCGATGTTGACCGCGATGAGACGGTTACCCACGTGTACGACGTTACATATGGTGCTGTTAAAAGCACAGATAATCTGATAGTGATTGACGACTCTATTGTAAGGGGTACAACACTCAGAAAAAGCATCCTTCGTATTCTGGACAGTCTCAATCCAAAACGGATAATTATTGTCTCCTCTGCACCCCAGATCCGTTATCCGGATTGTTACGGAATAGACATGACCCGTATAGGAGAGTTCATCGCCTTTAATGCCGCGATTGAACTTCTTAAAGAGAGGGGGATGGAGAACATTATTAAGGATGTGTACGACAAGTGTAAAACCCAGGTTGGATTACCTAAAGAGCAATATATAAATTATGTAAAGGAGATTTATGCTTCTTTTACCGATGAGGAGATTTCGGATAAAATTGCGCAGATGGTGAAGAATGCCACGATAAAAGCCGAGGTAAAAATTGTGTTCCAGACTGTCAAAAACCTGCACGAAGCTTGCAAGGAAAACAGCGGAGATTGGTATTTCAGCGGGGACTACCCTACTCCCGGCGGTAACAAGGTCGTTAACACCGCCTACATTAACTGGATGGAGGGAAAAATTGGACGGTCGTACTAGTAATCTGTAATTATTGATTCTTAAAACTTAATACTATGTTTTCTATAAGTCATCTTCATCCTATGCTTGTGCATTTTCCTATCGCGCTTATAATCACTGGATTTTTAGCCGATCTGTTTGCTTTGAGCTTTAAAAAAGAGGTCTGTTTGTCAAAATGTGGATTTTATCTTCTGATTGCAGGAACTCTTTCGGCTCTGATTGCTGTCCTTACGGGTGTATTTTTCACCGGCGAAATGTCTGGTGCAGCAGGTACCATTCAGGAGGCCCACGAATTTTTTGCAATTATTACCCTGTGTGTTTTAATTGTAACCTCAGTTTTGAAAATTATTTTCAATTCCGGTGAAAAGGAAAATAAGAAATTAAAATGGGTAGTTTTTGCACTATATGGCGTGGCTGTAATTCTTGTAAGTATCACAGGTTTCTTTGGGGGAAATCTTGTATACGATTATATGCTTTAATAAAAGTGCCAATAAACAAGCCAGGTGAAAAAGAGAGAGGTGGACGCAGAAATAATCTATGACGGAGATTTTCAAAAAAACTTGTCTGTCCGGTGTTGTTATTTAAAAAAATTTATACATTTGCACAATCGATAGAAATCGATTACACTTTGTAATGTCAAAAACGAAGAGAACATATCAGTCTAACTTACTCAACATGAGGGATAATAACATCTCCTATTGTGGCGTTCTTCTCTCTGACACAAAGAATCTGCTATCAATTTCTTCTTTCTCTCTGAATAATCTGGTCGTGGTCCTGGGAATTCTGTCAGTCATTATTATTTCTGTCATTATTCTGCTGCACCTGCCTTAAGGATCCCGTTAATAGCCAAGAATTAAATATTTTGCCCGCTTTAACAGGATCCTGTAAAGCGGGCAAATTTTTTATGAAAACCATCATTAGTGTCCACTAAAAATATGGACGATTATATAAACTTTAGAAATTAAACAAATTTGGTTCACTAAAACCATCCTGCTCTTTGACATTATTGAAATTAGATTTATCGTAAAGATCTTTC
>JBAYMP010000020.1:0-39273 GCA_041663505.1 Bacteroidales bacterium
CTTGCTCCTCGTTTCAAGAATGAGATATCTGAAGCGCTGCCTTCCTGGAAATCACTGGTATCAAAAGCTGTTTTGGCAGAAGTGCCAATTCCTGCATTTTCTGCAGCTCTTAACTATTTTTATTCTCTTACAACAGAGAGACTTCCTGCAAATTTACTTCAGGCACAAAGAGACTATTTTGGAGCTCATAAATTCGAGAGGGTAGACAAGCCAAGGGGAGAGTTCTTTCACGAAAACTGGACCGGAAAAAAATGAAAAATCTGATAATTGTTATATTCGGCGGCTCCGGAGACCTTACAAAAAGGAAGCTGATACCTGCACTTTATACCCTTTTCAATAGGGGAAAGATGCCGGAAAAATTTACAATACTTGGGGTGGGAAGATCTAAATTTGATGATGAAAGTTATAGAATACACCTTAAAGAGGCGATGATGGAGTCTGTAAATATGGATTTTCTAAAATCAATCAGATACCTCTGTATGGATCATTCTCAATTGCCTGATTACTTTGTGCTTAAAATGAAACTGGAACAACTGGACAATGGAGATAACAATTATCTTTTCTATCTTGCAACACCACCCTCTCTTTATGAAAAGATCCCCCAATTTTTAAAGGAGGCATCTCTTCACAGAGGCGTAACAGAAGAGGATGATAAAAAAGGAGTAAGGAGGATAATTGCAGAAAAACCATTTGGTTATGACCTGGAATCTGCGCAAAGGATGAATGCAGTTTTCAAAAGTGTATTCACGGAAAAACAGATATACCGAATTGACCACTTCTTAGGGAAGGAGACTGTCCAGAATATACTTGCCTTGAGATTTTCAAATGGTATTTTTGAACCACTATGGAACAGAAACTATATTGACAGAATCGAAATTACGGCAGTTGAAAACCTTGGAATAGAAAACAGGGGAGGTTATTATGAGGGTGCGGGTGCTCTTAGAGATATGGTACAGAACCATTTGATACAGTTGCTGGCATTGGTTGCAATGGAGTCGCCTCTTTCGTTCAACGAAAGTGAGTTCAGAAATGAAATTGTGAAGGTGTTCCGGGCACTCAAACCCCTGACGGCTGCTGAAATATCAAATAATGTCATTCGCGGACAATATATAGGAGTGGGTAATATTAAAGGCTACAGAGAGGAGAGGGGCGTTTTGCCCGATTCACAGACAGAGACATTTCTGGCTATGAGACTCAATATTTCAAACTGGAGGTGGGACGGGATACCGTTCTATATCCGCACTGGAAAACAGATGCCTACGAAGGTCTCGGAAATTATCATACACTTTAAACCCACCCCTCATAGTCTATTTTCCGGCAGAGAGGAGTCTCCGGAGCAAAATCAGTTAATAATCAGAATTCAACCCAATGAGGGAATAGTGTTGAAATTTGATATGAAGATTCCCGGCAGTGGCTTTGACGTAAAACAGGTTCCTATGGAGTTTACATACGATAGGCTTAGCGGGTTTCCAACAGAAGATGCTTATTCTCGGTTAATAGAAGATTGCATTAACGGAGAACCTACATTATTTACACGAAGTGATGCAGTTGAAGCTAGCTGGAACTTCTTTGATCCTGTTTTAAAATACTGGATAGAGAACCGGAATGTTCCCCTATATGGATATCCTGCCGGAACCTGGGGACCGCTGGAGAGTGAAAAAATAATTGAGGGGTCCAAAAAATGGACAAACCCATGCAAGAACCTTATTAATACAGACCTGTATTGTGAGTTGTAATTATGTTTATTCAAACTTAAAATGAAACAGGCCAAAGCTTTAACTGAACTATTGATACAGCAGATTTTTGAAAAGATTCCGGATGAGAACTACTCGGATGAGAAATTTACTCTTGCAATCTCTGGCGGATCAAGCCCAAAGAACCTCTTCTCCTTGTGGAGAGATCAATATAGAAATAGTATTCCCTGGGAAAAAATTGAACTGTTCTGGGTAGATGAGAGGTGTGTTCCTTTATCGGACAGGGATAGCAATTTTGGAATGACAAAGGCAGAGCTACTGGATAGTGTCTCCATACCCGACCTGCAGATTCACAGGATAAAAGGTGAAGATGACCCGGGGTTAGAGTCGGCAAGATACTCTAAACTTGTATTAGAGCTGTTACCGGTAGAAAATGGTGTTCCCATATTCGATTTTATTGTATTGGGGATAGGGGAGGATGGTCATACATCGTCTATATTTCCGGGGCAGGAATACCTTCTTAACCATAGAGATCCGTATGCTCCATCTGTAAACCCATATAACAGGCAAAAGAGAGTAGCCATGACGGGTTTGCCTATAATAAAAGCTCGAATAGCAGCCTATTACCTGACAGGAGTCTCCAAAACAGCGATTATGGATAGTATATACAAATTCCCGGCAGGGTACCTCCTCAAGAATGGTAAAAACATGAAAATATTCTGGGATAAATGAAATTATTTACAAAGAGCCTCCTTCATTGCATCGTATCCCAGCTGAAAAATCACATCCACCTTCTTCAGGTCGAATGTTCTGAACTGCATTGCCTCTTCCACCTCCACAAGTACGTCACATAGTTTTTTTTCCTCAAGTGTATTTGCCTGGAACATAAAATGATATGAACGCTCAGCCACTCCGACAATAGTTTTTGAATACTTTTTTGTTATCAGAGGACTTACATTTATTCCTATAACCTTTTCGCAACTTTCACGAATAACCGATACCGGGAAGTTCTTAAAAATACCTCCATCCACATAATGAACCCCGTCTATTTCGAGAGGATTGAAAAATATCGGCACACAGGCAGATGCCATTACTCTCTTTTTCAGCTCACCGGAAGAAAATACTACACTTTTACCGTTATCAAAATCTGTTGCAACAACAAAAAGAGGAATTGTCAGTTTTTCGAAAGTGTCTACCAATAAATTTTTATCCAGAAATTTAATGAAATCGGCAGTTCCAAAAAGGCCGCTTTTAGATAGGGTTAATTCGATAAAGTTATTTATATACTTTTCCTTGAAAATTTGCCGGATATTATCCGGTGATTGTCCTGAAGAGTACAGTGACCCAACAATCGCACCTGCACTAGTGCCTGAAATAACATCAGGTTTTAACCCTGCCTCCTCCATAGCTTTAAGTGCTCCTGCGTGTGCGAATCCTTTTACTCCTCCGCCGGAGAGAGCCAGACCCAACTTGTATTTTTTCGACATATTTAGATGATATTAGATTGCCTTTACTTTAAAGTAAAATAAAATGTAGAACCTTTGCCTACTTCGGATTCCGCCCAAACCTGACCTCCGTGTTTATCAATGATCCGTTTAACCGTGGAGAGCCCTACACCAGTTCCGCTGTACTCCATTCCGGAATGGTAGCGTGTAAATGGTTGAAATAGATTTTCGGCTTTTGACATATCAAAACCCACTCCGTTGTCTCTGACAAAATAGAGATCATTACCGTAATAATCCATCCTTCCAAAACAGATCTCGGGATTCTCCTGTCGGGAACTATATTTAAATGCATTTCCAAGCAAATTATCCAGAACTACGCGAATCATCTTCTGGTCCGCTTTTGCCAGCAAATCCTGCTCAACACTTACATTATAGTTTACACCGGTATATCTTAGCCTAAGCGATTCTACGAGTTCATTTACGATAACACTCAGATTAACATCCTCTTGTAGAATTTCTACTTTTCCAGATTGAGAGAAAACCAAGAGATCTTTAATAAGTTGAGACATTTCCAGCGAAGATTCGTGAATTAATTTTAGATAACTTCTCTCTTCCTCGTCAATCTTACTATCCGGATTATCCAAAATAACACTTATAAATCCGATGATTACAGATAAAGGAGATTTCAGGTCGTGTGAAACAGTGCGTGAAAACGAATCCAGATCTCTATTCGCCTGCAACAGATCTTCATTCGATTTTTCTAATTTGGACTTAATTGCTATAAGCTCTTCATTGCGCTGTACTGCCGTTTCATATACAGACAACAGAAGCTCTAAGATTTGTCTTTTGGATGATTTGACCGAATAGCTATTGCCTCTGAAGTTTATCTCCAGATCTTCGCCTGTAGAAACCTGTTCTCCTTCGATTTTGTTTTCCAGAAGATGGTGCATACGAGTTAACAAATTTGTTTCATCATAAGGTTTTGTTATGAAATTATCAGCGCCCGCCTGAAGCCCCCGTATAATATCGTCAGGGTCCTGAAGAGAGGTGAGAAGAATTACAGGAATACCGGCCAAGGTTGCAGAAGATTTCAAGGTTCTGCAAAAATCGTAGCCATCCATCCCTGGCATAATTATATCGCTTATTATCAGACGTGGGACAGATCTGACAGCCTCTTGATATGCCTCTTCGGCATTTGGGAAAATTTTATAGTTTATGCAGTTTCCCTTAAAAAAATGTTCTAACCTCTTTGCCTGAACCAGAGAATCTTCAACTGCCAGTACATAGCCATTTCCAAGTTTAAACTGAATTGATTGTTGCATATCTCAAATTTTATTAAATAGGTTATTGATTTCATTTACCATATCATCAGGAGTGAGTATCCTGCAAGCTGCATCCAACTTGACAGCCTCTCCAGGCATTCCGTAGACCAAAGAGGTTTTTTCATCCTGAACAAATGTACAGGCTCCCATATTCTTCAAATTTTTTAATTCCGTAGCCCCATCATTACCCATGCCGGATAGAAGGAGAGCAATAACCCCACTGCCGTAAACACTTCCGGCACTTTTGAAAAGTAAGTTTATAGATGGTTTATGGAGAGAATTTTCATTCTCATTGCTAAGCAATATAACCCCTCCCCGATTTACAGACATATTAGTACCTCCTGGCGATATATAAACATTGCCATAACGGATTTTTTCCCCGTTTTCGGCAATTTTAACCGGGATTTTGGAATAAAAATTGAGCCAGTTTGCGAATCCTTCTGAGAAACTTTTGTCTATATGTTGTACAATTAATATTGGTAACGGAAAGTCTTTATTTAACTTCATAAGAATAGTCTTTAAAGCTTCAGGGCCACCCGCTGATGCTCCAATGGCTACAATATTCGGTTTATTACATATTATGCTTTCTTTCTTTCCGGCATTAATATTATCTGTCTGTTTTGATTCAAGCCTGCTTTGCAATGAAACGGCTCTTTTTTCAACCTTTACGCCAGACATAAGTTTGAGAGTACTTCTGTATCTAATTGAGGATTTTGCAAACTCCGGATGACCCGGACCGAAAGGTTTAGGCAGAACAATAACGGCTCCAGCCTCCAACTCTTTAATGGCAGCTTCAATTTCTACGGAGTTGTAAATACTGCTTACTATCACAATTGGAACAGGATTGGTTGACATAATCTTGCGTGTTGCCTCAATACCATTCATTACAGGCATATTGATATCCATACTTACAACATCAGGCTTAAACCTGTTAACGCAATCAATCGCTTCGATCCCATTTTGAGCTATGGCTACAACCTCAATTACAGGATCGGAATCGAGTATACCTTTTAAAAGTTTTTGACTTACAAGTGAGTCCTCAACTATGAGAACCTTTATTTTTTTCATATTAACCTTTTTATCGTCTCAATGAGGTTGCTTTTTTCAAAACTTCCCTTTACGATATAAGCATTAGCACCTGTCTCCATACCTCTTCTTTGATCATCGGCACTATCGAGAGCTGTTACCAAAACAACAGGTAGTTCCGAGTGTTCATTAAGCTCACGAATCTTTTCAGTTAACTCAAAACCGTTCATTACTGGCATTTGTATGTCAGATATGACCAAATCAAAATTTTCTTCCATAAGGAGTTTATAAGCCTCCATTCCATCAACAGCAGTTTTAACCAGATATCCTGCATTCTCTACAAAATTTCTAAGCATCGCTCTTATTGTAATAGAGTCTTCGGCTATCAGAATTCTCTTTTTGACGGCCTCTGAATCAGAAGACGTAATCTCATCTTTTGATCCGGAATACGATTTTGATTTTGAAGCAGATTCGAACAGTTCATTTATTTCAATAATTGGGACAACCCTCCCGCTCCCTAAAACGGTGACACCGGAAATCTTCTTAATCTTCACAAGCTGAGGACCGAGATCTTTTACAACACCCTCATGTTCTTCAATAATTGCATCTACAGCAAATGCAATTTTCTTTTGGGAATTATTTAGAATCAAAACATTAATAAAAGTATGTGCAGTCTTATCAGTTCTGTTGTTGTTACTTTCTATGCCCAAAACATCTGACATATATAGAAATGCTATGGATTCGCCTGAATAGCTGATCGCCTTTTTAGACCCTACTGTTAAAATTGCATTTTTATCTATTCTGATTACTTTTTCAAGAGAGACAGAAGGTATTATCATTTGCTGGCCTTCCACTGACACCAATATACCCCTTAAAGTGGAAATGGTTTGAGGAAGTCTGATAATGAAAGATGTTCCGGATTTCTTGACTGATTGTACCTCTATTGAGCCCCCAAGCTTGGCCACCTTTTCTGCAACTATTGCCATGCCCAGACCTCTGCCGGAGATATCGGTAACAAACTCTTTTGAAGATACCCCGGAGTTGAATATGAGTGAAAATATCTCATTCTCAGTTAAATTCTTAGATGAATCGGCATCGATTATTCCATTTTTTACAGAAGATTGAACCACCTTTGCTTTGTCTATTCCTGCACCATCATCGTCAATCCTGATAATAATTTTTCTATCCGGTTCCTGTGCAACTGTTATCGATATTTTTCCTTCAGATGGCTTCCCTTGTGCTCTCCTCAATTGAGGAGTCTCTATACCATGGTCTATGCTGTTTCTGATTAAATGAATCAAAGGATCCTTGATCTCCTCGAGAATTCGCCTGTCAATTTCAATATAATCGCCGCTTATGTCAATTGAGATCTCCTTCGAATACTCTTTAGAGAGATCCCGGACTATCTTTGGGAATATGCATAATAATGAAGAAAAAGGCAATAGTAGGGAGGATTTAATGTCCAATATCAGATCGTCAACCATCCGGTTGACACTCCGCTGAAAGTTTCCCAGGTCATCAGTGATTTTATAGAGATTGTTATCGTGTACTTTGTTATAGATATCAAAAAGCTCATTTTTATAGTATTCAAGAGAACTCTTTATTGTAATAAATTCTTCTGCCTGATTTAAAATATCAATTAGTTTTCTGGAAGATATTCTTATTGTTTCATTCTCTTTCTCTATGGGGCGATCCTGGTTTTCTGCTGTATGGATGGGTATTGTTACAATACTCTCTCCGCTGGCAACATCTTCTTTTTCACCTTTCTGAATTATTGCAGACCTTTGAAAACTCTCTAAATTTTTGATGATCAGGTTATGATTAAAATTAGCTCCTCCTTTAGTTCTATTGTCAAAATTATCCAGATGAAGTTTCAATGTATCAGATGCAGAGTGAAGTGCGTCCAATACTGCTGGGGTAAGTTTTATCTCACCCTTTTTAATACTGTTAAATAGAGACTCCATACTCATACAAAGTTGCTCTATGTCGGACAAATTCACTGCACGAGCAGCACCTTTTAAAGAGTGGGTCTCTCTGAATATCTTTTCAATAATCAAATTGAACTCTCCCCCAACGGTCCCTTTCTCAAGTGTAATGAGTCCGTTAGTTATAGACTGATAGTGTTCGAATGCTTCGATTCGGAAATCGGCCAGCAACTCTTTTAAAAATTCATCCTGATCGCTGTTCATATAAATTAAAGATCGTACTTGGCTATTACATTCTTAAGTGCTTTGCTCAAATTATTTATACCTTGAGAAGCTGTCTGCGCCAGCTGAATCCCCTTAATATTCTGTTCACTTGCCTTCTTAATGTTCTCCATTGCCGGAACAATTTGATCCATACCGGCCATTTGCTGATAATTGGATGAAGAGATTTGCATTGAGGCCTGGGCGGTCTCCTCTACATTTTCTGCAAGCAAGTCGATTATCTCACCGTTCTGTTGTACCAGTATTAAACCGTTTTCTACTGTTTTTGCACCCTGTTCTGTTACCCCTACAGTCTGATTAACCGATTTGTTTATCTCGTTGAGAATCTCTTTTACCTGCAAGGTTGCCTTCTTGGATTGATCGGCAAGGGAGCGGATCTCTTGTGCCACTACTGTAAAGCCACGGCCGTGCTCTCCGGCTTTGGCAGCCTCGATTGCAGCGTTAACCGCGAGAAGGTTTGACTGATCTGCAATATCTGACACGGTAGCAGTAATTTCACCAATAGTCCGGTTTTGTTCGGAAAGTTTAACAACTGTTTCAGAAATCATTTTCATCTGATGGTCAATTCTCTTTATTGCATCGGCAACACTCACGACAGACTCTTTACCCTTATCTGCCGAATCGGCTGCTTTTTGCGAACTCTCAATCAGGGATTGAGCTTTTTTATTTGCAACAGTTGCAGTCTGACGAACCTCTTCTATGGTGGTAGTAGTCTCCGATACAGCAGTTGCAGTCTCAGATACTCCGGTGGATATTTCGTTGACAGTGTCCAGTATGCCTGCAGAAGAGGTTGTCAGAATATCTATTCCGGAGACTAACTCTTCGGTTATATTTTTTATCGTACGAAGAATAATTACAGCCAGAACCAAAGTCAGAATTATTAAAGAGATACCCATAACAACCAGCTCGGTTGTCGTATGTTTTATCAGTTGCACATTGTTGGCAAACACCTGATTTCTGAGCAATAAGACCTCTTTTTCCAGATTGAGGCTTTCTGAACGTATTTTGTCATAAAAAGAACTTTGATTTTCCGAGAGAAATAAATAAGCCTCTTCAGTTTTTCCCTCATCAATCAGATTAATAAGTTTATGGCTGTTTTTGTGGTAAGTCTGGGCGTCTTCTCTAATGGTAAAGAGTGCAGCTCCGAACTGAGGGTAGGCTTCGAGCAGACTATCTACTCCTTTCACTTTTTTTAATAACTCAACCTCTTTAGCAGAGATCTGTTCCTTTATCTCTTTTTTGGGATTCTCGTTTTTAGAAATCAATAGATCATAAGTGAGAACCCTGGTTCGATTTTCATCAGCCCTAAGGCTGGTTAATTCGTAAGCAATACTGTCAAGAGTAATAACTTGTACCTGGAAATTCTGTATCTTTTGGATATTTGAATGAGAAAGGAAAAGTGTAAGAATTATCGACGAAATTATTATGAAAAAACCAATTACGAGTTTTCCCCTGATTTTAAGTTTGGATTTTGCTTTCATATTACTGTTTAATTATTAATATTGAACTTGTTAACATTTTTTGAGCGTTTAATAATATAAGTCCGTCCGGGAGAATACCGGAAATAAACTCCGTTTCCCGTGATTCTAAATTAATTAATGGTTGTGAAACCGTACTTAAGTCAATCTCTCTGATTCCGGAAATTGAATCGACAACAACTCCAAAGTATTGCTTACCATTACTCAGCACAATAACCTGGTTGAGTTCGGATAACCCCCTTTCCCGTAAATTAAAAAGCAATTTCAGGTTTATTACCGAGAGGATTTTACTGCGAAAATCTACAACCCCCATAACGAAAGAGGGCACTCCTGGTATTTGGGTTATCTCTCTCAAAAACAAGACCTCCGATACGTAGCACTTTTCAAAGGCGTATTTTTCTGAAAGTAAAGTAAACTCTACCACAGAGATCGTTTCTCCGCTTTCTTCCGGAGAACCGGTAATCTTCTTTGCATTTGTTTTTGCCCGTTCTACAAGTATTTCATTATTATTTTTCATAGCTCTTTCCAGAGATTAAGTTTTCTATCATAACCCTGATTCGCCCTTTTGTCATTCCCCCGGAACCTGGAACTATATCCTCCTCGTTCCAGTTGTTCAAAATTTCCAGTGCATTTTTATAATGTCTTCCTGCTGACTCATTTTTCCCGTTTTGCCTCAGGATATAGCCAAGCATCATATGACTGAACATATGACGAGGATTAAGATATAGCACCTTCCTTAATGCATCGGTTGCTTCATTGGATTTACCCTGTTCATATAATATTGTCGCATAAAGATAGTAAATATCCGGATCTGCCTCACCGGAAGAGACGATTAAATTTATACACTCTATAGCTTTGGTATAATCACCTTTGTCTGCGAATGCTTTCGCCTCTTTTAACTTCATTCCGATTTGATCTGCCGGAGGTTGAACCACTCTTTGAATAACTGGAACAGATTTTTTAATGGTTGTACCGGCCGCTTTGCTTTCACTACCCCTTCTAACCCGTAGTTTCGAAGAGTCGGAAGAAATTTTAGGAATCTTCCGGTAGAAATAGTTTTTTTCATAAACATATTTGCCGAAGATTGCAAAAAAATCATCATTTAACTCTACCTGACTTGTTATAAGCCAACCATCCCCGGCGAGTGATTTATGTATCTTTCCGGCAACTTCCGGAATTTTCTCCTGTGACAGATATATGAACACATTTCTGCATAAGATAACATCAATATTCTCTGTATTTGATAAGTATGATGGGTAATCATCACCAGATAAATTGATAAATGAGAACTCAACCATTTTTTTAATCGTAGGCGAGATCACCCAATGGTGATCCTTCTTTGTAAAGTACTTCTGTTTTATTTCAGGGTCTGTCTCCCGGAACGACCATTCGGAATACTCTCCGGAAATGGCCTTATGGATGAATTTTGGATTTATGTCTGTTGCTAGTATAGATAAGTTCCAGTTAGCCAGTTCAGGAAAATTCTCTTTAATGAGAATGGCGAGAGAGTAGGGCTCCTCACCTGAGCTGCATCCGGCGCACCATATTCTGATATGTCTGGTATTATCTCTCCTCTTCAGAATCAGTTCTGGTATAATAATCTGAACAAAAAGATCCAGAGAGGTTTTCTCACGGAAAAAATAGGTTTCTCCAATCGTAAGATGAGAAGATATTATTCGTATATCCTTTGAGGTAAGTTTTGCTGTTGTGATCCATTGGCAGATACTATCAATATCACTCTCAATTCCAAGTTCCTTCGCAGAAGCCTGAATCCCTTTTTCCAAATCTGCCATGCGGTTTGCAGAAAAATTGAGGCCAAGAGTATTACGAATAATTTCGGCAATTGTTAACAATGATTCAGGCTTTGCCATACTTTCTGGAGTTCTATCTCTTCATTTTTATCAATAATACTGTCAATATCGTAGATCAAAACGATTCCGTTCTCCTGACTGAAAATCCTGATATATCGCAATCCGTTAAATATTTCTGTGGATTCTTTTAATTCATCATTGGGTATGGTAATAATATCATCTACCTGTTCCGCAATTATGCCAACCCTCCTGCTACCTGCGTCAACGATTATGAATCTGTCTGTTATATCTATATCAGTCTCAGTCAGACGAAACCTTTTTCTCAAACTTATGATCGGAATGATATCTCCGTGCAGGTCAATGACACCACAGAGAAAGTCAATGTTATTCTCCAATCTGGTAACAGCCTGGGATCGGATTACAATATCAACTCTGTTAAGCGGTAAGGCAAATCTCTGATTTTCAACCACAAAACATAGAAATTCCGAAGAATTGTTTTTCATTGGTCCTGTAATTATAAAACTTTTTCAAGAATTTGACGTGTGACCATTGCATCTACCGACCTGTTCTCACCAATATGCAGATCCCGTTCGGTAAAGCGCCTTACTATTTCATCTATTGTAGCTTTACCGATCCCGTTTTCACTCAGCCTGGTCTTCAACCCAAGAGAACGGAAAAAATTCTCTGTCTTGTCAATTATCAATTTAACAGCAACCTCTTTGTCTGGATGTTCAATTCCCCAGACCCTTTTTCCGTATTGAATAATTTTATCTCCCTTTTCTTTTCTGAGAACCCACATTGTTCCCGGAAGAACTATGGTGAGACTGTGTCCGTGAGTTAAACCGTTAAGCGCAGTCAGCTCGTGTCCAATCATATGAGTTGCCCAATCCTGGGTCACACCCATACCGATGAATCCGTTAAGACCCATGGTTGCCGAGAGCATAAAAGTCGCCATTGCCTCATAATCGTATTGGTTTTTTTGCACTTTTGGCGCAATCTCGATTATAGTCTGAAGAATGCCCTCTGCCCATCTGTCCATCAAGAGGGATTGATTTGTCGTTGTAAGATATTGTTCAATAACATGCACGAAGGTATCTGCCAGTCCACACGCTATCTGGAACGGAGGCAGAGTAAATGTTGCTTCCGGATCCAAAATTGAAAAAAGAGGAAAATTTGAAACAAATGAGAACTTCTCTTTAGTGGATTTATTAGAGATAACTGCACCCTGATTCATTTCTGACCCGGTTGCCGGAAGTGTCAGAACAGTAGCCAAGGGAAGCGATGATTTGTAAAGAGAAGGCTTGCGGACTAAATCCCACGCGTCACCCTCGAATAAGGCACCTGCTGCAATTAGCTTTGAGCCGTCAATTACAGAACCTCCACCAACGGCCAGAACCATTTCACATCTCTCATTTTTAGCCAGTTTAATTGCCTCTCTAAGGGTCTCAACTGTAGGATTAGGTTCAATACCCCAGAACTCCACATACTGGTGATCTTTGAGAGCCTCTTTTACCTGGTCGTATACCCCGTTTTTCTTTACGCTTCCACCTCCGAAAGTAACCAATATTTTTTTGTCGATTGGTATCTCTGTAGATAATACAGATATAGAACCCTTACCAAAAATTATTTTGGCAGGATTTTGAAAAATAAAATTATTCATAAAATATTTCCTTAAGAAAAGTGGTCCCGGTGGGTCTCGAACCCACGACCCCAACATTAAGAGTGTCGTGCTCTACCAACTGAGCTACAGAACCTGGTTAAACCGTGGCAAAGTTAGTAAATAACGTTGAAGATGCTAATAATTATAAAAAAATATCTAAAATTTAAGCACAATTGCAACCTGGACGAATACCAATCCGTTGGAATAGACACATTTGGAAACTTATGCAACTACCTGTTCTTCAGTAGATCACGAATCTCTTTCAACAAAACTACATCTTCCGGTGGAGAAGGGGGAGTTGCCGGAGCAGCCGGAACTTCTTTTTTCTTTCGATTAAGATTGTTCATTAACTTGATCATTGTGAATATCGCAAATGCAATAATCAGAAAGTCTATGGTTACCTGTATAAAGTTGCCGTAGTTAAGAGTTACAGCAGGAGAGACAACCCCTTCCGCATTGGTTATAGCCTGTCTTAAGGTTATTCTCAAATCGGTGAAGTTAACACCTCCAACAAGAAGTCCTATCGGTGGCATAATAACGTCGGAAACAAATGAAGAGACTATTTTTCCGAAAGCTCCGCCGATAATTATACCCACAGCCATGTCAATAACATTGCCGCGCATTGCAAATTGCTTGAATTCTTCTGCGATTTTCATTTTATTCATTGGTTTAAGTTAATAGCCCAAATTTAGGAATAAATGTCTAATTTTGCAGCAAATTTGCAATAAGATGGAATGGATTAGAACTCTTTTTTTTAGTGAAAGTATTGCACAATCTATTATTATCTTAGCCTCGGTAATCACTTTGGGAATACTTCTGGCAAAGATTAAAATTGCCAATGTTTCATTTGGTGTAACCTGGATTCTTTTTGTTGGGATAGCATTCAGCCACTTCGGATTAACGATAAATCCGGATATTTTGCACTTTGTCAAGGAGTTTGGTCTTATTTTGTTTGTCTACTCTGTTGGTCTTCAGGTTGGCCCTGGTTTCTTCTCCTCTTTGAAAAAAGGAGGGTTGAAGTTGAATTTGCTTGCAACCAGCGTAGTTTTGCTGGGAGTCGTCGTGACACTGATCATATACTACATAACAGATCTTCCAATTTCGACAATGGTAGGTATTCTTTCCGGAGCTATCACAAATACACCTGGTTTGGGTGCCGCACAACAAACCTATATGGAGATGAACGGAGTAAACGATCCAAGTATTGCAACCGGATATGCATTAGCCTACCCGCTGGGCGTTGTGGGTATAATTTTTTCGATGATCTTTATAAAAAATGTTTTTGGGATAAATCTGCAAAAGGAGAACGATAAAATTAACGAGTTGGAAAAGGAAAACCCAAACGAAACTATTAGAATATCTGTTAATGTAACAAATAACTCACTTTTCGGAAAAACGATTGTGGATGTAAAACATCTTTTGAACAAGAGTTTTGTTATCTCCAGGGTATCTGCAACTGATCACCCTGTAAAGATAGCCTCTGCCAACTATATTCTTCATGAAGGGTGCAAGCTGTTGGTAATTGCTCAGAAGAAAGACAAGGGATTAATCGTAACCTTTTTTGGAGAAGAGGTAGAGATGAGCGAAGACAAGTGGGGTCTAAATGATGCTAATATTGTCCCAAGGAGAGTGCTGGTTACTCAAAACAGCGTCAATGGAAAAAGCCTCTCTGACCTCAGACTTGGAAAAGCATTCGGTATTACAGTTACAAGGGTTAACAGAGCAGGGGTAGATCTTCTGGCCACTTCAAATCTCAAGCTTCAGATAGGCGACAGGCTTACTATTGTGGGAACTCAGACAAGCATCGATGCTGCCGCAAAACTATTGGGGAATTCTATGCGAAGGCTCAGAGAACCGAATCTTGTTGCAATTTTTTTGGGTATTGCCTTAGGTATCTTTTTAGGAAGCATTCCAATTTTTATTCCGGGTGTACCTCAACCAATAAAACTTGGCCTTGCTGGAGGTCCGCTTATTGTAGCAATCCTGATAAGCAAATTCGGCCCTAAATATAAACTGGTCACCTATACTACCATGAGCGCCAACCTTATGCTCAGGGAGGTGGGAATATCCCTCTTTCTGGCTTGTGTCGGACTCGATGCCGGGAGTGGATTTGTCGATACCATTGTAAACGGCGGGGGTGCAGTGTGGATTTTATACGGAGCTATCATAACTGTAGTGCCACTTTTGATTGTCGCATTTGTTGGCCGGTACTTTTATAAACTCGATTATTATACCCTTATCGGATTGATGGCAGGCAGCACAACCGATCCCCCTGCACTTGCCTATTCAAATTCAATATCGGCGAACGACCTGCCTGCCGTAAGTTATGCCACAGTATATCCTCTTACTATGTTTCTAAGAGTACTGACAGCACAGTTACTGATTCTGTTCGTCTAAATTTTGATTTTTCAAAATCCTCTTCAAAAATGGGACATCGGATAGTATGACAATACCAGAAAGCTCTGTTTCGGGTATTGTAGTTTCTGACAAAGACTCTTTGTCAAATTCAATTCTCAACTTTTGAAAACGCTTTGTTGCAACACGGCCATTGATATTGTTTCCAGACATATCTTTTATTATGACCTTATTACCCTCTGTAATTTTAGAAAAGTTCTCATTTGATACTTCAACGGTTCCGTAATATCTTATAAGATTGTCCGGTATAATGGCAAAAAGCAAATCGCCATTCCTCACGGAATCTCTATTCCAAACATTTACGATTATTTTACCAGATATAGGAGAATATATGGGAATTAAACTATCTCCGGTTGCTATAAATGTTATTATATCCCCCTTGTTGACATTTTGTGGTATACTATCTTGAAATAATATGCCGTTTCTGTCCGATTTTATTAGTATGCTTTGCGGTGTGCTATGAATAGTAACATTGATAGAGATGCTTTTTCTATAAGGTACAAATGCAGCAATAATGACAAGCAAGAGTAACACAACACTTATAATTATCGTACCGTATCGTAGCAATACCGGAGGTACCTGGCCGATGATATTACGAACTTTTTCGCTTCTTAGTTCAATGTATTTTTTGTTATTATCTTCCATCCGTAATCCTCCTATTTACCTAATTCCAACTGATTTTTTACCAATGTGTAATACTTACCACGTTTAGCCGTCAGTTCCTCATGTGTTCCAGTTTCAACCACCTCTCCGTTATCTATTACCACTATTTGATCGGCATCGCGAACGGTACTCAAACGATGGGCCACGACAACTACTGTTTTACCTTCATAAAATTGTACAAGATTTTCAACAATAGCTTTTTCATTATTGGCATCCAAGGAGTTGGTAGCTTCATCGAAGAACACAACACGAGGATTTTTATACACCACTCTTGCTATGAGAATGCGTTGTCTTTGTCCATGGCTCACTCCCTGGCCATCCTGTCCGATAACCGTGTTATACCCCAACGGCAATGCTTCTATGTAATCGGCTATATTTGCCACCCTGGCCGCACCGCGGATACGCTCCAGTTCCGGTTCATCATCCGAGACTGCAATGTTTCGTGCAATACTCTCCGAGAATAGATACCCGTCCTGCATTACCGATCCACACTCTTTCCGCCACCAGGACAAATTGAATTTATTTAAATCTTCTCCACCTACCTTGATACATCCTTCATTGGGAGAATAGTACCCCAACATAAGTTTTACCATAGTGGTTTTACCGCTTCCGCTTGCCCCTACAATGGCAGTTACTTTACCTTGCGGGATTGTTAAATTAATATTATTAAGAACATTGTCATGCCTTGTTCCGTCATATTTGAAACAGAGATTATCGAGCTCTATTGTAGCATCATCATCTTTGAGAGAAGTAATAGTCCGGCTTTCGTTTTCCTCGTTCTTCTGTGTATGTATCTCATTCATCCTGTCCAGACTGATGCTTACATCCTGCCACTGATATATGAAACCCATAATCTGTTCCACAGGGCTGTTGAGCTGTCCTATAATATATTGCACGGCAAGCATCATACCTAATGTAAGGTCTCCGCCGATAACCGATGCGGCAGCAAGAACGGTAATTAAAATATTTTTCAACTCATTGATGAAGATACTGCCGGCTTCCTGAGTTTGTCTTAAATTCAATGACTGCAAACTAACATCAAACATATCTGCCTGAACATCTTCCCACTCCCATCGCTTGCGATGTTCGCAGCCTTGAAGCTTGATTTCCTGCATACCGTTGATGAGTTGATAATTTACATTACGGTTTTTGCCTTGCTGCTCAAAAATTTTATAATCCAAAACTCTCCGCTGTTTCAAAAAGATCATTATCCATAATCCGTAAAGTATACTACCTATGAAAAAAACCAAGAAAATCTTGAGACTATAAATGAGAAGAACAATGCCGAAAATTACAAAAGTAAAAATGGAAAAGAGCAGGTTGAGTGTCTGAGTGGTGAGAAATTGCTCTATACGACGATGATCTTCTATCCGTTGCAACAAGTCTCCCATTAATTTGGTATCGAAGAATTCCATCGGCAGTTTCATCAATTTGATAAAGAAGTCGGAAATTAACGATATGTTGATACGGGTACTGATATGAAGCAATATTTTTCTTTGTATGAAATTAATTGCAGTACGGCTGAACAAAAGCATAGTTTGTGCTATAAGAATGAGCCATACAAAACTAATATCTTTACCGTTGATGCCGGCATCTACAAGTGCTTGAGTGAGAAAAGGAAAAATTAACTGAACAAGACTACCCACAAGTAATCCCAATATCAGTTGCCAGAAGAAGCGTTTGTATTTAAGCAGGTACTTGCTCAGAAATTTAAATCTGTTTGTACTCAGTACAGTATCGCTTTCCTGTGAATAAAAAATTTGTGTGGGTTCAAGCAGCAGGGCAACACCTTTCTCTTCACCGTTAGTCTGAGTGCTTACCCAGTGAGAGCAGAACTCCTCTTTGGTATAAGTTAGTAGCCCTTTTCCCGGATCGGCAATGTAGACTATAAAATCCTTCCTCTTTTTCCTTATTTTATAGACCACCACAAAATGATTCTGGTTCCAGTGAACGATACAGGGAAGCAGAGCCTTTTCCGCCAGCTTATCAAATGTAAGCCTCCCTCCAACCGTACGAAAGCCAATCTGCTCGGCGGCTTTACTTATTCCCAATAACGATACGCCATCTTTAGCTATAAAACAGTTTGCACGAAGATAATCCAGAGAACGGTTACGGCCATGGTAAGATGAAATCATACTAAGGCAAGCAGGACCACAGTCCATAGAATCTGGTTGCTTTACAAAATGATTAAATTTCACCTATCTTGATATTTACACATTTAACAACAAATACAGCTAATTACAATCTGTCCAACTCTTCCGAGTTACTTGCCCGCTTCTGGATTAAAGATTTAAAATTATTAAAATTATACCTTATTCTAAATTTTATATAGGTGTAGTCCTGATCTGATCTCAAGCCTGATATATTATTGCCATAGCGATCTTCCCAACTATTACCCTCTGCTCTATTCAGAATATCATTGGCAGTTAAAGAGAGTTGCAATTTCCGGTCAAAAAGATAAAACATCGCTTCTGCAGACAAGTTATAATAAGAATAGTAATGAGTTATTCCATCATCTCCAGAACTGGAGTAGTTAAAATTGCAGTTTAATGTCAGGTTTTTGGACACGTTGAATTCATTCCTTACATTAAAATACCATGTCGGTTGTTTAAGTATAATTTTAGATTCCAAATAGGGTACTTTTGCATAAGGCTTGGACACATAAGCTTCCATACTGCCCGAATATACTTTATATGTTTTTGAGAAAGTCACTCCTGCTGAGATTATATGGCTCTTGTTTACATTACTGTAAGTGTAGCATAATATATCGGGATTTTCTTTGCCATTCAAAGCTGTGTTTACTATAAAGTTATTTTTTTTTGTATATCCGACAGTGAGGGTAAGACCCTTGGACAAGCTTGTGCTTAACTCTATGTTGTCGCTATACTCAGGAAGCAGAAATGAATTTCCTGCACCGTAGGAGAGGGAGTCAATATAGACCATGTTAGGATTGATCTCTCTAAAAGTAGGTCGCCTTATCCTCCGGGAGTAACTAAGGCTGATACTGAATTTGTCAGACGGATCATAAGATACGGCAAGACTAGGGAATAACTTATTATAAGTTGTATCTGATCTGACATCTTCTGCTTTAATTGATGAATTTGTAGATTCAAAACGCAATCCACCTTCCAGTGTGAAATTTGCCACTTTTTTTTCTACCTGAAAATAAGCAGCTCCAATTTTGTCATTAATACTATTCTGCTGGCTATAATTTGAAATATTAGTCTCAATGTCTAAAGATTTACTTTCGCCGTCATTTACAACCTCTGCATATCGGACACCAATTGCCGTTTCGAAAGAGCTCAGCAAAGTAAATTTATAGTCCGCTTTCGCTGAATAGACATCATATCTGTTTTCATTATTAATCTCATTCAAAGACAAATCCTGGGGATTTATATTAGATTCTTTAATCAAATCCCTGGATTTGTTCTTTTTATTGGCATATCCGATTATTGCCGAGAGTGAGCTCGAAGAATCCAATTGTAACTTATAGTTTATATTTATATCATACAGATTATTCAAACTATTTCCATTATCCCTGATCTCTCTGTTAATAACCGGATTATTCGTTTTCAATATCTCTTGCAGATTATTCGATTGTACGTATTGGTCATTCCAATAGCCTGAGAACTGCACTCCAATATTTTGCCGTTTGTTAATTGCATAGTCATTTCCGGAAAACAGACGATGTATATTGTATCCATATTCCTTTGTCATTTTTCCATTATTTTCGATGGTATAATTAAGTCGCGTTCTGATTTCATAAGAATCAGAATAATCTTTATAGTTCTGATCTCCATAGGAATAACTTATTAAGTTTTTAAGTCCTCCCTTTTTGTTGTTGAGCTGAATCCCTGTGACATTACTAAGTTTACGGCCCAAAGTTGCATCATTATACAGTAATAGGGCAAGCCTATCCGTCTTGACCCGCTTCGTCTTTATCCTGACAACAGCATGACCAGCAGCGCTATATTGTGCCGAAGGATTACGGTCTATTTCAATTTTATCAATATCTGAAGACTGGAGAGCCTCTAACTCTTCTGTTGTAGCTAACTCCTTTTCGTCGATATATATAATCGGCGACCCTTTGCCAAAGACAATTATGTTATTTTTACTATCTACAATGAGCCCGGGACTTTTCTTTAATGCGTCAACCAACGAACCGGCGTTGCTCAATGATGACCCCTGTACATCCACTATTAGTTTCCCCTTTTCCTGCCTGAATAGTGTTTTTTTGTAGGAGACAACTATCTCCGGAAGTGTTATCCAGTCAATTATGATTTTCCCCAGATTGATTGAAGCATCGCTATCTGCCATTATGTTTATATACTTTGATGCAAAAAGTGAGTTTGAAATTTGTAAAATATAATTTACCTTTTTCTGAATATTTAATTCAAAATATCCATCAATAAAAGTTCCTGTCTCAATATTAGATGAATCGGCAGACGATAATAAAGCAACATTAAAATAATCAACCAAATTATTGTTTTGGTCTACCACATTTCCATGAACCAATACTTTATTTTGTCCATTCAGGCAAATGGGTAATAGTATAAGCGTAAAAAAAATAATCTGTTTCATAAAGATGGTTATAACATTTTTAATATGTTTATCGGGTTTGCTGATGCAGATTTATGAGTCTGGGCACCCATTATTAATATTGTTAATAATATGATTGATGCACCGGAAAAAATGAAGATCCATACTGACACATTAATACGATATTGAAAATTCTTTAGCCAGGAAGTAATTATAAAATATGCTATCGGACACGCTATGCAAAATGAGAAAAGAGATAATTTTGTATAAGTTTTGTTCAATAAGATTATTATAGTCCTGAAAGTAGCTCCATATACTTTTCTGATTGCAATTTCTTTTATTACTGATTTGAAGTTAAATAATCCCTGGCCCCCAATGCCCATCATTGTCAATATTAATGATACAGCACAAAAAATGCTGATTAATCTGCATAGACGGTTTTCTTTGCTGTATAGGGAGCTTAAATATGAATCAATATAATTTATATTGCCATTAAATGATGGAGATATTTTACTTGCAGTATCGTTTATAAAGCTTACTATTTCAGATATCGGAATAAATCCGGAAGTTTTAACGAAGCAAAACTTATACTTGTCATTATCATTAATGCTAAGAATCACTGGCTGGATTTGCTCTCTAAAAGATAAAAAGTTAAAATCTTTTGCTATTGCTTTTACGTCTAAACCAAAAAAGTTTTCAGAAAGCGCCCTCTCTTTTCCAAGTATTTCCGCGAAGGATTCATTAATAACAGCGCAGGAATCACCGACATTAATTTTCATACCATCTTCGACAGGTATATTCCAAAAGTCAAGAAAATTATAAGACACGTTATTATAATACATCCAAATGCGCCTATTTTCTCCATTAATTACCCTTTCGCCATCACACATCTGGAAGTCGCCCCATATTTCAGATGAAAAAGCGACATCTTGAACATTTTTATTTTGTTTCAATTCACTAATAAGTGTAGTTTTTTTTTCTTCCAATTCACTACCAATCTCGAAATACAGGACGTTATCTTTGTTAAACCCCCACGATTTGTTTTCCAATAAATGTACTTCCTGTAATATAAATATTGTCAGTATAGTTAGTATAATTGAAATAGTGTACTGAAATATTGTCAGGGCATTTTTTAGTTTAATACCGCCAAGACCTGTTTCAACAGGTCCTCTTATTATGGTTGCAGGTTGAAAATTTGTCATGTATTTAGCAGGATACAATCCGGCAATTAATCCAACCGCCAGACATAAAACAAAACCAAATACAAAAACGGTAAGGTTTTGATGCGGGATTAGTGAAGTATCCAACAACTCCTGAACAGAAGTAACAGACAATCCATAACATATTATTATACTCAGTAGGTATGCACTGATGGAAAATAAGACGGATTCATAAATAATATATTTTTTCAACGTAAACAAATTGGCCCCGCAAATATTATGGATGTTAAAACTTTTTATGCGGACCGGAGATAATGATATGGTGAAATTTGTAAAATTTACTACGGCAATCATTAGAATGAGAATAGCAACAGAAAGTAGTGCGAATAATTCCAATTTATTACCCTCCGATGAAAAGTAAACCTCTTTCAAAGGTCTAAGCTTTGGAGGAGAAATATTTTCTGAATCTTCCATTAATCCCATATACTCCTTTAGTTCACAGACAGATGCCTCTATTTGTTTTATATCATTTGCGGAATATATCTGGTAGTAATTATAATATATCCATTTTTGCCAGTCATTTTCAATGTAAATGGATGAGTAAACAGCGTTTTTTAGTGAGCTGTTAACAGGCAAATCTTTATAAATGGCGGCAACTATCACTCTGTCTTTACCATTGATATATATTTCCTTGCCTACTGCATCTGTACCACCATAGAATTTTGTTGCCAAGCTCATTGGCAATATTACATTATTCTTTAAAGTAAGTGCGTCAATGTAATTACCCTTAATAACTTCTAAATCAAAAACAGAAACAATTCCGACATTGGCAAGAGCAAAGTTTTCATTAAAATATTTTTCCCCTTTCCCATAATCTTTAATAATAACAGGAACTTTGTGAATATCAGTAAAAATACATGAGTTATTAAGCTGTGGGATTCTTTCAGTAACAATATCTGTTAAAGGTTTCGGCAGGTAAGGTGATAAACCATTTGAATATGAGTCATATATTTCTAATCGGTATATGTTTTTATTTGAAAAATTTCGGTTATAATTATACTCAAAATCAAATTGAACCAAAAGTGCTGTAACGATCGTGTAAGCAATAGATAATCCTATGAATATCATGATGCTTGCAGCCTTATATTTTAATATGGCACTCCGGATATTTGTTAAAAATATATTCATACTTTCTATCATTAGTGGGCGGTTAAAATTTAAAAAAGTTCTTTGACATAATTGTATATCATCTAGTTATAAGGCATTTTCTTGCGTGACGATTTGAATTGAAAACACGGTTATTAGCTTTGTGCAAAGGCAATCATGAATAAAGGTAAATATATTTACGCACAACTTACAGATTTTATACCTCGCAGAGTTTTTGACGGGATAGTAGATAAATATGATGGCAATAAGTATGTTAAGTCTTTCAGTTGCTGGGATCAATTATTGTGTATGGTCTTTGGCCAACTAATTTTCTGTGAAAGTATGAGAGAGTTAATGTATTCACTAGAGGCACACAAAACGAAGTTTTATCATTTAGATTTTGGAAACAATGTTGCAAGACGTACTTTAGGGGAAACCAACGAAAAACGCTCTTACAAAATATTTGAAGATTTTGCATGTGTCCTAATGGCAGAGGCGAGAAAGAGCTATTACAAAAATGACTTTGAGATAAATATTGAGGGCAATGTTCATCTACGATTGATTTATGTCTAAGTGTTTTTTGGTGGGCCAAGTTCCGCAAGAACAAAGGAGGTATTAAGCTCCATACTCTTTATGATGTCAAAACTTACATTCTGTGTTTTATTCATATAACAAGTGCCTCTGCTCATGATGTTAATGGTTTGTACCAACTATTTTACGAACCGGATAGTTACTACATATTTGATAAAGGGTATATCGATTTCAAGCGTCTATATCTGATTCATCAGAATAAATCATATTACGTTACCAGAGCAAAAGATAATATGAATTTCAAAGAATGTACTCCAATAAGGCCGACAAAAAGAATGGTATTATTTACGGCCAAACAGGGAAACTGAAAAACTATAAATCAAGTCATAAATATCCGGGAAAGATTCGTAGAGTAAAATATCATGACAGAGAACAGGATAGTGTATTTATTTTTATCCCCAACAACTTTGATTTAGAGGCATCAGAAATATGTCTTCTGTATAAGAATAGGTGGGAAGTCGAACTCTTTAAATGGAAAGCAACATCTTAAGATAAGGGCTTTTTGGGGAACAACCCTCAATGCGGTCAAAATTCAAGTCTACTGTGCCATCATTGCATACTGCCTTGTAGCAATTGTAGGTAACAAATTGAAAGTTGAGCGATCTACGAAATTTTACGCATTTTGAGTTTCTTTCTACTTGGTAAAACCCCTGTAAGAGAAATACTTACAAAAGATGATTACAAAAATGTCAATGAACTATGTTATAAACAATTAATAATCAACTGGGAATAAGCGCCCAATTATGAGTGAATATCTATAACAATCTCATTGTTTTTTTTTCCATGTAATAATTTATGATTATATCTTTATAACTAATTTCCGAATCATCCATATTGCAGTATGTCGCATTATTTACGCAAGAGATATTTTTTAAATTTGATCTTGAACACGGACCTAAACATATTGGAAGTAATTTGCAGAGTATGCACTTTTCATTATCAAAGGTAGCTCTACCATACATGTTAGAAATTAAATTATTCCCCCATTTTATGTCTCCATTACTTAAAAATTCTCCCTGTGTTTCTTCTGAATAATCCATAGTACATTTGAATATTTTCCCATCATAATTAACCTCAGTATTCCAATATTTGTCACAATGACACCTTCTAAACAATTTTGGAACATTATCTGCATGAGAAATATGGTATCCCAATTCAGATGCTTTTTTTAATGTCTGGTTAAATTCCGATGCATATTCTGGATGGTTTTTATTAGTTTCTGTAATAGTTTGCCAAACACGATGAAGACTAATTGTAATTTTATTTCGATATTTGGAAGGGAACATTTCAAATAATGGTAATATTCCCCTTAGCGTATTATTATCATAATTTATTCTTAGAATTATATGCGCAGAGTTTATTTCTTTGCAAATCAAATTGATATTGTAAATAATCTTTTTAAAAGAAGGGTCTCCATTTTCATTCCGAATGCTATTGTGTTTCCTTTCATCGCCATCAATGGTAATTTGAAAGCTATCTAATGAAATATCTTTGAACTTTTCAACCATACCGTGATCTATTAAATAAGCATTAGTAGTTGCATGATTTGTAAATTTCAATGAGTTTTTTACAGCAATTTCTTTAAGTACAGAAGATAGTGGATATACTATTGAGTTAAAGTAAAGTAACGGTTCTCCTCCAAACCAAGACAAGTCGACATGGTTTATACACCTATATTTAGCTACAAATTCCAAATGTTTAATTATTTTGTTTTGAATTTCATCTGACATATATCCATTAGGATGCTTTTCGTAACAATACCAACATTTAAAATTACATTCAAGGGTTGGGTTTATCATAACTCTATATGATGTATCCAAAAAAATGTCTTTATTGTTTAAATATTTTATGTACCCTATTTCATCAAAATTAGTTTCAATTATAAATAAGTTACTAACAAAGTATTCGAACAATGTTGGATATTTTTTTTTTAAACTGTCTATATTTAAAAATTGATGCTGAAAAAAGTTATGTTCATTCTTATTAGCAGAAAAAATTGCTCTTGAAATGCCATTAAAGTATATGATTCTATCTTCTTCATGTTTATACTCTATGTAAAAATTATATTTGCTGAGTGAAAATTCTTCCATAATTAGACTTAAAGTAGAGGGCGTCAATGACACCCTCTGATTAAAATTAATAAAATAGAATTAAGATAGTGGGATATACGGAACGTTATTGTATCCTATGTTGCCAGGACTGCATGCACTACTACATTGATCACACTTATCACATTTTTCACATTTATTACACTTTTCTCTATCTTCAGAATCGTCTTCTTGTCCACCAAATAATTTAGACATACTCATTTCGTTAAGAGTCTCGGCACTTAAAATCGTCTTTACTTCATTCAAGTCTATATTTGACTTTACCAATGATTTTCCTTTATCACTCATTTTCTTAAATATTAATAATTTTACTAAATTTGAAGGGAGTTTCAATTGATTTATACAGATTGAATTCTGCATTACGCTTGACAAAAAATATGTTTATTTGCGTAAAAGTTGAGTTATTTATCATGTTTCAACTTTTAATATTACATCTGAAGCTTCTTTTCAGTTTTAGTTAATTATAGACCAATCCGTTTTCTCAGCTTGTGAGAAAGTTTCTTATAATTTGAGTGGCTGGCACAAACTATATTTTGCTATCTACGCTTTTTAGATCACTATTGCTAAGTTATGTTAAATCTGCTCTTTATCGCTTTTCGATTACTCGCCAATTATTTCATACAGCTTTTTGACAATTCTGTCATCTTATTGATGCACATTATTCGGTTATTGATTAATCAAATGTTGATAGGTAGTCGTGTTTTACTCTGATATTACATTTTCTCTTACTTTCCATTATTTTTAAAGGTCTTTTTTATATCCATTGTTTTACATATTTAAATTCATTCGATAACAATGAGAGGCCCCACGCCTGAAATACGTATTTTGATTTTTTTATCACCAATGGTTATCTCAATATATTCATCTTTCTTTTCCTTGGAAGTCGAATTACTTCCACCCCGAATACATGATAATTGCTGCTCAGACATGTCTGACAACAAAAAAGTACGAGAGTGTTTTTCCATATAGTAGTTTTAAAATTGTTGCAAATCTGCAGAATAAAGGAATTCGTTGTCTAACAAACCTATACAAAATATATAACTAATCTGTACAAAATTATCTAACAAGTTTGTTAGATTAGAATGCTGAAAAGCAGATTATTGCTTATATTTGCATAAACTCATAGGAAAATGAATAAATGGATAATTTCTTCTATTCTTGCCTTAGGAATTCTGGTTATTTCACAGTCAGTCTGGCTACAGAATAGCATTGAAAAGGAAAGGCTCCAAATTAAGGAGGAATTAACCTCTATATTAAAGAATGCCATTCAATTTGAATCTTTTAAAGAATTTGGATCTACTTCCGCCGACTCGTCCTCAGAGAAAAATGTTATTATTGAAAATATGGGGAAAATAGATAAAACATCCAGCAATGAGAACAAGGAGATAGGACGATATAAATTAGATGTGGACAATTTCCAGTCGAGAGTTTCCTTGTCCCAAACGATTGGGGATGTTTTTACAGATGTACTCCTTTCTAAAAATTTACTTAGGCTTTCTTCCATCGACTCACTCCTGAGAACCGGTTATTCAGATTCCACATTGTTAAAATCTTACACGATGAAGATCATGAAAGGCAATGAGACCATTGACTCATTGTCGGTTTACTGGGCTAGATCATCTTTCGTGAATTTTTCGGAATTGGATATACCCATTTTTATTACTTTAGGAACGAAGAAAAAGTATCAATTAAAAGGAGACTTTAAAATCGCAAAATCGGCAATGGTACAGAAAATGACGCAAAGCATTGCATGGTCGACCTTTGCGGTGATAGGGGTGTCAGTCGGAATGTTGGTTCTGCTGGTTTCACTCCGCAGGAAGGATATTAAACTTCGCCGGCGTGAACGCACGGTGAACGGTATTGTGCATGACCTTAAATCGCCCCTTTCCTATGTTTATACAATGCTTGGTTTTTATGAGAAATCCGAGCAAGATCCTGATAAAAAAAGAGGGTTTGAAACAGCTAAAAAAAGAGTAGGACACTTAGCTGAAAAGATTGAACTGCTGCTATCCTCATTCAAGGCACAAAAAGGACTCCTGTCCCTCCATACGGCATCCTATAACCTAATGGAACATTGCAATGAAATTGCAATGGAGTTGAAAGAGATTTATATTAATAAGGATATTACGTTCAATTTTACGGTAGACCCTGCGATGGAACTGGTTGTTGATCCGATGTTCTTTGACGACTGCATGCGGAACCTTATGGATAATGCGGTGAAATATTCGGGGGAGAAGCCGGTTATTGAGATCGGAATGGAGAAAAGCAGTAATTATAAAAATACAGTGGTCGTAACCGTAAAAGATAATGGAATCGGGATTCCGGAACAATCCCTAAAGAAAATATTCCGGGAGTTTTACCGGGCAGAAAATGTATCGGAAAGAAAAGGCTACGGTATCGGCTTATCGTTTGTTAAACGGATTATACAAAGTCATGGCGGAGAGATAAAAGTGGGCAGTGCAAAAGGAACGGGCACCATATTTACTATCTTTATGCCTAACAAGGGTTAGGACAATCATTTAAATTAAAAAACAGAAAATGGAAGAAAAATCACTTATAAGGGTTTTATTTATCGATGACGATACTGATCTGGGGAACTTGGTGAATATGGCTTTATCTTCTTACGGGTACAAAGTCCACTATCAAAATTCTCTGATAGGCATTGAAGCAGTTATCAAGAAGTTTGCACCATCGGTCATAGTTTTGGATGTTGAGATTGGAAGTGATAACGGCATCCAAAAGGCGGAGAGCTTGCGAAAGGGTTTCCCTGACATACCCGTTATTTTTGTATCGTCCCATACAGATACAGCAACCGTGGTCAGTGGAATAAAGGCCGGTGGAGTGAACTATCTGAGAAAGCCTTTTGAAATAGATGAATTGATCGCTTATATTGAAAGATATGTTCAGGCAGAACGAAAGACTGGCTTTTTACAAATAAGTGCTTATACGCTTGATCCGTTTTCACATGAGCTTAGTTACAAGGGACAAAAGGAAAAGATACTTAGCCCTCAGGAATTCAATGCTTTGAAACTTCTTTATATTACACCCGGAGAAGTAATCTCCCGTCAAACCCTAGTACAAGAACTCTGGGGTTCAAATGAGCCAAAAGATGCAGATGCTAGCTTAAATAATTTGTTTGGTAGGCTACGCACTCTTCTTCACAAAGACCCGAAAATATCCATTAAGACAGTAAAAAATGAAGGATACTGTATCTTTTACTAATTTAACGTGAGTTCGAAATAAGGAATAGATATGCTCACCAATGACACATTACAAACAAATGTTTTGCCTGCTGATACCTTAAATCCTACTTCTTGCCCTTCCTTATAACCAATTTTAATTTGTAATTTGTTAACTAACTCATATCCTGATTTTCCTGAACTCCTCTTTCATTCTAACAATATCAGTAATCCAGTCTTCGATATCATTCTCATGTTCAAGTTCTTCGTTGAGAATAGTTGTAGCCATGGCGTGAATAGTATGGTCTTTCCCGTTAGTAAAGTCTGCTATCTCTTTGTAACGTTGAATAGCACATCGCTCTCCCTTAAGGTTTTGCTCGAGTATTACCTCTATATAAGGATCAATAGGAGCATCATATTCGCAACGGCTTAGTTTTGGCCACTCTATAGGGCTAAGTACAGGTGTTCCACCCAATTGAATAATCCGGTCAACTACCAAAACTGCATGGTTTAACTCTTAGGTTGCATGCAGCAACAGTTCAGGTTCAATTTCACTGCGCATTGGGGCCCTCCATTAGTCTTGCCCCAATCCAGTACTGATAATATGCGAGCCACTCCTCTGCAAGTGCCGCATTTAGCATTTCGGTTAATTTTTTCACATCTATTGATAAGATGTTTACTGCTTGTCTTCCCATAATAATTTTATTTATTTAAGTTGGTGAATTTTCCTACTATCTGAAGTTTCACATACTCAACAGAAAAGTTGTCAATCATTTTATTTCTGAAATAATTCTCCAGAATTGAATTCAACTCCTCATCATAATAATCTGCTATAGTTTCTGTTTCCGAACAGTAAAGATGATGATGTTGCTCTGCAACTGAGTCGTATCGCATAATACCACGGTCAGTTTTTACTCTGCATATTATTTTTTGATCTGCAAAATTTTCCGCGGGAATTCTGTGGTTATTGCCCAGATTGCAGCCAGAAATATTATAATAATTAGAAGAATAACCATGTCTGGTTAGTTGAGATAATACAAACACCGTTTTTTCTTACATTTCTAAATAATTCAACTCGAGAACAACATTATTGTATTTCGCAAGCCAGTCAAGGTGCTCTATCTCTATAGTTATTGCATTCTCTATACTTTGAACATATTGAAAAAGGTCAATCTCCTGTGATTCATAACCTTTTTTTGCACTCTGAACAATTTCTTCACTTAATTTTTTTCCGGTTGTAGCAAAATAATTGAGAGACTCTCTTAGCTTTCTTATTTCGCTCATCAGCTCCTCTCTCCTCATTTTTAAGTACGATAAATAATTCTCTTCTTCATTTTTTGAGACTGATATGGCAATTTTACCTGCCTCTATCTTTGACTTCTGTCCCCAAAAAAACAAAGGAATAGAAAGGCCAATTTGATATCCCGGATAGTTTTTTGATCCAAAAAATCTGTTAGTTCCATTATAATATGATAGTGTAATATCTGGTAATAGTCGGTTTTTCTCCACGTTAAGCATATCTTCCTTCATTTGAGTCTCCAGTTTTTTATACTGAACTCCGGGATTCCTTTTTAGTGGCTGATTTGAAACTATTAGCTGCGCTGGCTCTATTCGGGGCATAATAATTGGAGAATTATCATTCATAAGTACCATTAGTTTTTTATAAGCAATTGAAAGGTCATGCCCTATATGGTCAATTGAAAGGAGTATTTGCTGATGTTTGGCCATGACGTTAAGTAGCTCCAGATTTGTAGCACTTTCTCTTTTATGCTTTTTATCAACTTCATTAGTAAGACTTTGATAAAGGGTATCCAGATATCTGTAGTAATACTCTTTATTCACCAGGTAACCAATCTCATAATATTCTTGTGAAACATCTTTTATAAGCAATAACCTATGGTTCTCCAATTCCTTTTCAGATAGAGAGACCGCAGTTTTATTAACTTCATATTGGGAGGTATAAACAGTTGGAAAATTAAAACTTTGTTCAATCCCGAAGATATTGAGAGGAAACCCATTTTCAGCAATATTGTTTTGATCATGACCATAAAATATCTGCATATGATCAATAGTGAAAGCGGATGGCTTCAGAACTTTGTTGTACTCTACTTTAAGTTTATAAGCTTTGTATTCAAGGTTGTTTTGCAATGCCACATCAATTGCCTTGTTCAATGTAAGTTCCTGTGATTGCCCGTTTACATGGATTACTGGCGTAAATAAAAGAAAAAGTAGTCCTGCCTTAAATAAACATTTTTTAATCTCAAGCATAAGTCTCTAAATAAATTTTAATAAGACAAAATTAAATAATATTTGTATTAGAACAAATGTTTATTATATTTGTATCGAACAAATGCTCTTTATTATGCCAAGACCGAAACTAAGACGAAGAATGAATAATCCCCCTCATTTCAAGGGGTACAGACCTATAGGTCTGCCTGAAGAGAACAGTCCTATTGTAATGAATCTTGACGAGTATGAGACCATCCGGCTGAGTGACTTTGAATTATACGGTCAGTTTGAGGCCTCTGTCATAATGGGTGTATCCAGGCCTACTTATACCCGTGTATATGAAAGTGCGCGACGGAAAATTGCTCAGGCGTTTGTGCTTGGAAAAGCGATTGTATTCGAAGGGGGTAAAGTCTATTTCGACAGTGAATGGTTCTCGTGCAACAGCTGCGGCTGTTTGTTTAATCACCCTGCAAAAGAGGAGGAGATTAAGAATTGTTCTCTTTGTGGTTCCACTAATATTGAAGAATACAAGGAGCCCTCTGGGCAAAATATTGTCGAAGATATTTGCATTTGCCCTCAGTGTGGCAAAGAAAAAACCCATACTTCCGGCATACCATGCAGAAAGGAAATTTGTCCTGATTGTAATTGCCCTATGATTAGAAAGGGTGTACCACACCAGCACAGAATGAGAAATAAATAATAAAAAGAATATGAAAGTAGCAATTACATCAACAGGCAACAGCCTTGCAGCAAAATTAGACAGCCGCTTTGGCCGCTGCTCCTATTTTGTGGTTTACGACACAGAGACAAAAGCCACAGAATTTATCCCCAATCCAAACAAAGAGAACATAGAAGGAGCCGGCCCGGCATCTGTTCAACTGGTAGCATCCAGAGGAGTTAAAAAAGTAGTATCCGGCGAGTTTGGCGCCAAAGTAAAATCCCTTTTTGACAGTCTGCAAATACAATTAATTGTAATTAACGGCCAGGAAAAAACTATAAATGAAATAATCGTGCTATTAAGCCACGGAAACAACCAATAATAAAGGAGGTAATTATGCCAAGATTAAACGGAAGAGGGCCAAATGGAGAAGGCCCGATGACCGGCAGAAACATGGGCCGGTGCAATCCCGATAACAAAGGATTGAGCGAAGAAGAAATCTTAAAGAACAGCACTTCATCATCACAAAAAGGGATGGGATTGAGAAGAGGTGCTGGAGCAAAAAATGGTCTAGGCAAAGGCTTGGGCCAAGGACGGGGAAATGCCGGACGTTTCAGAGGAAACGGGTAGATACCTGCTAAAGTCATGCGGTCATTAGCATGGCTTTTTATAAATAAAACAACTTATATCAATAAATTATAATAATTAATACCATGAAATGTACTCTTGCCATTCCGTTGGAAAACGGAGTTTTATGTTCTCACTTTGGCCATTGTCAGCAATTTGCCATAATAGATGTCGAAAATAACGCCATTATTGGAGAAAAGTTTGTTACGCCACCTCCTCATGAACCTGGCTTGCTTCCGGGATGGTTGGCTGAACGCGGTGTTACCGATGTAATTGCAGGTGGCATGGGACAAAGAGCTCTGGACCTGTTTTCTGCTCAAAATATAAAAGTAAATGTTGGAGCACAATCTAAAAGCCCTGCTGAACTGGTCTCTGACTGGCTTAAAAATTCGCTTGAAACAGGAAGCAATGCCTGTGATCACTAAATATACGATTTATGGAAAAGGTAAAAATCGGCATTATTATTTGCGACAGGTATAAAACTTGTGCCGGGGGTAAATGCTTCCGCTCAGCTCAGAAGCGCGAAGGGGCATTTACATCATACAAAGATATGGATCTTGAAATAGCTGCCTTTACAACATGCGGAGGCTGCCCTGGAGGGAATATTGAGTACACTCCGGAAGAGATGATAAAGAACGGAGTTCAGAAAATTCACTTTGCCACCTGTTTTCTTGTTGGATATCCTCCTTGTCCATATATGGAACATTTTAAAGAGTTTATCCATGAGAAATATGGTATTGAAGTAGTGTTTGGGACTCATCCGATTCCTCAAAAATACTTTATTACCCACAGCAACCTTAAAACATGGAATAGTGCTTTTTTAAAAAAGGCTATTCAACCAACACTTACCGATGAGCAAATTCGCTTGTCCTATGATTGAGCCTAAGAAGATCAGAATTGCCATTGCAAGCGGAAAAGGAGGAACAGGAAAGACTCTGATATCTACAAATTTATTTTATGTTCTTCAGCAGCTTAATTATAAGGTTACTCTGATTGATTGCGATGCTGAAGAGCCAAATGTTATGGTCTTTTTTGAAGGAGAGGAAGAGTTTGTGCAAGATGTTACCCAAAAGGTTCCGGTTATAGATACCACCAAATGTACATTTTGTGGAAAATGTCAGGAGTATTGCAGCTATAATGCTATTTTCATGTTACGCGACATGAAAATTATCCGTATTCTTGAAGATCTTTGTCACGGTTGTGGTGCTTGCTCTGTAGCATGCAAATATGATTCTATTAGCGATAAAGATATCTCTTTAGGAAAGATAACCCGATATCATTCAGATTTACAGTCATCAATAATTGAAGCAAAGGTAAGAGTAGGTGTCTTCTCTCCTGTTTCTGTCATAAAAGCAGCAATTAAGGAGGCGGGGAATAATGAGATAATATTGATGGACTCTCCTCCTGGCACTTCCTGCCCCTTTATCCAGACTGTAGCTGTGGCCGATTTTGTAATTCTTGTTACAGAACCTACCCCATTTGGTCTTAGTGATCTCAGACAATCTGTAGAGACTCTTAAAACTATGAATAAGTCATACGGGGTTATTATTAATCGTGCCGGTCTTGGAGACAAAGCAGTGTATGAATATCTTCTGGGCGAAAATATTCCGCTATTGGCAGAGATCCCTTTCGACAAGGAAGTTGCTTCTCTCTACTCAAAAGGAGAAATTGTGGCCAAATATAAACCAGAATGGAAGACTCTTTTTGAAACCATGTTCAATACAATTTATGAAAAAAATGGAAACATCAATAATAAGTGGTAAGGGGGGAACCGGCAAGAGTAGTATAAGTGCTGCTTTCGCCACTCTCGGTGGGAGAGTTGTACTTGCAGATTGTGATGTTGATGCTGCAAATCTTCATATTCTTTTTGATCCTTCTCACGAAGAAGAAGAGATCTACATTGCGGGACAAAAAGCTGTTATAGACTATTCGCTATGCATCAACTGTAGGTTATGTATAGAGTATTGCCGGTTCGATGCCATTTCCCTCAACAAAGGAAAGACTACAATTAATGAAATTTCATGCGACGGCTGCAAGCTCTGTTACAGGATCTGCCCCGAAAAAGCTATCAGTATGATAGAAAACAATAAAAGCAGAATGTACTCCGGAACATTTCGAAATGGGAAAATGGTATATGGGCGTTTAGCTCCGGGAGAGGAAAATTCAGGAAAACTGGTAAATATTGTAAGGGAAAAGGCCAGACAGATTTCTAAAGCTCATAACATTGAAAACATAATAATAGACGGCCCCCCCGGAATAGGATGCGCAGTAATATCATCAATTACAGGTACTAACAATGTTGTAATTGTAACTGAACCAACCATCTCCGGCTTGCATGATCTTATGAGGACAATAGAGATTACATCTATGTTCAATCTTAAAACATGGGTAATAATAAATAAATATGATCTTAATACGGAGCTGTCAGATAAGATTGAATCATATTGTTCAGAGAGGGAGATCAATTTTGCAGGGAAACTCGGTTTCGACGCGATAGTGGTTGAAGCAATGGTAAAATGTAAAAGTATAATTGAGTACTTTCCTGGTTCTCAAGTCAGTAAGGAAATTACAAAAATATGGAATTCAATTAATTCAAAATAATATAAAATGGAAAACAATACAATTCAAAAAACAATCCTTCCTAACATTAAAAATATAATTATAATAGCCTCCGGAAAGGGGGGAGTTGGCAAATCCACGGTTGCTGCAGGATTGGCGGTATCTCTTGCTATGGAGGGATATTCCACAGGTCTGCTTGATGCAGATATTTACGGACCATCCGCTCCTGCATTATTCGGTTTGATGAGTGAAATGCCGGACGTAGAGATAAAGGATGGGAAAAACTATGTTGTCCCTTTTGAAAGTTTTGGAGTTAAAGTGATGTCTATCGGTTTTTTTATTGACCCGGATCAGGCTGTAATATGGAGAGGCCCTCGTGCTTCCAGCGGTCTTTTACAACTACTTAAAGAGACCAGTTGGGGAGAGCTCGATTACCTGATTATTGACACCCCTCCGGGAACAGGTGACGTTCATATAACCCTGCTGCAGAATTTCTCGCTTACAGGAGTAATAGTAGTAACTACACCTCAGGAGATGGCACTCTCAGATGTTAAAAAGGCAATAAATATGTACAGTGACAAGCAGATAGGCATACCAATTTTAGGAGTTGTAGAGAATATGTCATGGTTTACACCTGTTAACCATCCTGATGAGAAATACTACATTTTTGGTAACGGTGGTGGAGGGAGGCTTGCTAAAAAGTTTAGAGTGCCACTCCTTACCCAGATTCCAATGAATGAAAAAATGTGCAAAAGTTGCGATACAGGAAAAATGAACGAACTTTTTGCAGATCCAGCCATTAAATCGGCATTTGTACAACTGACAAACAGTATACAATAATCAATCACCACTAGTTATGAATAAAACTAAGCGAATTATCGTAACAAGAAATCTCTTGATTTACTGTATGTTCGTAATCCGGACGAGTTTGAACAAACGCGTTTAGGAGTGGGCGGGAAACTTATTCCGCTCGGACAACTTCGTAAAAGAATGGGAGAACTGCCCGAGGATAAGAATGCAGAGATTATTACCTGGTGTAAAATATCACTACGCGGATATGAAGCATCACTTATACTTAAGGCAAACGGATACAAAAATGTTTACGTTCTTGAGGGAGGCATAATGGCCTGACCTTATGAAAGGGAGAAATAAGTTATGAAATTGCTAAAAGAGTTACAGAAAGATATCCGCTTCAATGAAGGACTCAATGCCTGCATAAATTGTGGGGTTTGTACTGCAATTTGTCCGGCTGCGCAATTCAGTGAATATGATCCCCGTATGATTGTTAATATTGTTCAGGGCGGAGGGGAGGAAGAGATAGAAAAACTATTGAAAAGCGATACAATCTGGTATTGTGGAGAGTGCCTATCGTGCAAAACAAGATGCCCGAGGGGTAATACTCCCGGATACATTATTCAGGCCCTTCGCGCACTCTCAATCGATACAGGAATGTTTATAGAAAGCACCCAAGGACAAAAACAACTGGCAATAAAGCGTACTGTTGGCGACCATATTTTAAAATACGGTTATTGTGTCTATATTGACGAGGTAGATACCGATATGTACCCTGAACAGGGTCCTGTGTGGGATTGGTTAAAGAAAAACAGGGTTGACATACTGGAAAGACTTGGAACTAAATATAAAAAAGAGGAGAGCGGCACACTAAGGCAAACATCAGAGGAATCACTCAGAGACCTACAGAATATATTCGACGAAACAGGTGCAACAAAACGTTTTGAGACAATAGAGGAATATAGCCGTCTCAAAGCACTTGAAAAAGGAATTGCCTTTAGCAGCGAAAAAGATGATTATTTCTGGGAAGTGTACAATAAAAAATAAAGAGAATAATATGGAAGCAATTATAAAAAACAATGTCTGGGAATCTTATCAGAAAGAGATAGCAGAAGACCACTATTATTTCGCCCGCAGTTGTATCCGTCAGAATTTTTTCCCTCCTGCCGAAGATTTGTACTTGAAAATTCTTAGAGATGATTTAAAAAAAGACATATTTGATGATTCTCGGCAGACGACTTGTACCGGCATTGCGTATCATTCCGGAATTATTCCTTTCGAAACAATTATGACCGTGGTTGCACGCCAGTTCTCCCTGATGAACGATGCTGGATATGAGAATTTTGTTGTTTCCTGCGTTACTTCCTTTGGTATCTATACAGAAATTCTTGAGACATGGAAACACCATCCGGAAAAAGAAATTGAGACAAGAGAGGCTTTAATGCGCGCAACAGGTAAGACTTTTAAAGTTCCAAAAAACCTTGTTCATGCGAGTGACCTTATTTACAAATTTAGAAATGAGATTGCCGCAAAAGTTAAGTACAGGCTTGTCAGCAAAGAAACAGGAAAACCATTAAATGTTGTTGATCATATTGGTTGCCATTATGCCAAAATTTTCCCGAAAGAGGGGATAGGCGGAGCAGAGTTTCCATATGTTCTTGCAGGACTTATTGATGAATGGGGTGGTGCACAGGTTGACTATCCCGAACGTCGCCATTGCTGTGGTTTTGGCTTCAGGCAGTATCTCCTTAAATCCAACAGAGGTTACTCAGTGAGCAACTCCAAACTTAAATTCGATTCAATGCAACCCTATCATCCAGATCTTATAATTGCGAATTGTCCAGGTTGTACTTTTTTTCTTGACCGCTGGCAGTATGTAATATCCGAAATGGAAGGCAAAACTTATGGCCAAAATGGTTACGGTATTCCTGTTTTGACATACGAAGAACTTGCAGGACTATTGTTGGGGTATAATCCGTGGAATATAGGGCTTCAGTTGCATCAAGTTGCGGTTGAGCCATTATTAAACAAACTGGGAATTGAATATAATCCCGACGATAAATATAAGGGGCTTAACGGAAAAGAGCTGGGAAGACCAGAAATTCCATCTTGCCTAAAGTGCGGATAATATGAAAATTACTACACTTATAGAAAACCTTGTTTACAAGAATGGATTGCTGGCCGAACATGGTCTGTCGCTATACATAGAAACTGATACGAGGAAAATTCTATTTGATACCGGGCAAAGTGGGGCATTTCTACAAAATGCCCAGAAAATGGGTGTAAAAATCGAAGAAATTGACTCTGTAATTATAAGCCATGGCCATTATGACCATACTGGAGGTTTGTCATCGTTTTTAATGGTCAACAGTAAAGCCAGAGTATACATGAAAAAAGAGGCTTTAACGGAAAAGTATGATATTTCAAAAAGATACATCGGAATAACGTGTGATTCCGAACTTCTTGAAAACAGGGTTGAATTCATCACCGGTATTACAGAAATTGATAAAGGACTTTTCATTGTGCCCGATATTCCTGTTCTGGATAGCGATGATACTCACTTTAGAAATTTTAATGAAGAGTTTTTAGATGAGCTCTATCTGGCCATAACTCTTGATGGCGAACTTTCAATTATTACTGGTTGTTCTCACAGAGGAATTACCAATATAATGAAATCGGCCAAAGATTATTTTAATATGCCATTTAACTTGGTGATAGGAGGCTTTCATACTAAGGACTGTACCGAAAGTCAGTTTAACAGGATAAGTGATTATTTGATGCATAATTTGCCAAAATCAATAGGCGTTTGCCATTGTACCGGAATAGAGAAGTATTCCCGCCTTTCAAAACTCTTTGGAGGCAAAGTGTTCTATAATTGCACCGGAAGTGTTGTTGAGATATAGATTGATTTTTCGTTTGATTGTTGCGATTTATTTATTAGCGTTGTAAACGCTAATATAATCGCAGTAAGGTATGAATAATCAAATAAACGATAATATATTATCGTTTATTGGCAAAAAGTTGTTCTCGAAACAGACATATCGGAGTATTGACGACTTGTTGAATGGCACAAAAGTCAAGCAACGTAAACGTGGAGGTAAAAATAAATGACATCGGGATTGTAGGATGTGTACATGAATATGTCACCGATTGGACGTATTGCGCTTACTCCGGATGGATTATGCGGTTTCGAGTATGATTCAGAATACCTTAAGACTGGCAAATCCATTTCTCTTTACTATGATACCATAAAATGTCCGAAATAATGGGCATAAACAAGACTAATATACAATAAAATGATTGTGGTTTTTTTATTCTCAATCGCCCTGTTTTTCGTTACGATTAATCTTTACGTTTATCCTCTGCAGATTTCCTTCACTTTTCACATCAAATATCATTATATCCCTTCTCAAGAATTTGTTAAAAATTATTGGAGTTACACTTTGAACGGGCATTTCATTAATCTTAATAACTTCATCTCCCTTACGCAGGCCGGCTGTTTTAAAATAATTTTCTTTATAATCCGCAATATCATTTATTATGTATTTACCGGTAGTATTTTTTTGAATATTAAAGTAATATCTTGGATGCAAAGGATTAATTACTCTTTGAAAATGCTTCACCGGCTGTAACCCTAATCGCCTGTTTTTCATGTCAAAAAATACATTGAATCGTTTAAGGAAATTAAGGCCTATAGTATATGAGGGATAGGGGTAGTTGTAAAATTTGTAAGTATATATGCGCAAAGAATCCATAAAGAAATTATCAGAAAGAGTACATTTTATTTTATAATGTTTACTATAACCATCAAGAAATTTTGTCCAGACAGCATCTGTTCTTTTATCAAAAAAACCAAATTCAGGATTAATCGTATTTAACGCAATGTCCCATGGCATTCCTAAATCAATACAAAAAAGTTTTTTAGTAATCGATAGTGTATCCCCATCTGAATATTGGATTTTTA
>JBAYMP010000021.1:0-38740 GCA_041663505.1 Bacteroidales bacterium
AGAGGGAACCGGAGTTAAAGCCGGTGGTGCGATGCGTGCAGTGTTTGAATCTGTGGGAGTGCACGACGTTTTGGCTAAATCAAAAGGTTCTTCCAACCCTCATAACTTAGTTAAAGCTACAGTTGCTGCTCTTTTGGAGATGCGTGACGCCTATACCGTAGCCGGTCTTCGCGGAATTCCAATGAATAAAGTATTTAAAGGTTAAGGAGGATTGGAAATGTCAAAAGTCAGAGTTACTCAGGTTATAAGTAAAAACAGTGCAACTGAAAGACAGTCTGCCACTTTAGCTTCTTTGGGAATCCGTAGAATTCATCAGTCAGTAGAACTTGAATTGAATCCTGTAAACAAGGGTATGATACAAAAAGTTTTACACCTTGTAAAAGTTGAAGAAATTAACTAATAGGAGAAATTACAAATGAAATTACATAATCTTAAACCCTCAGAAGGAGCAATTGGAGCTGATAAAAGAATCGGTCGCGGAGAAGGTTCCGGCCACGGTGGAACATCTACCCGTGGTAACAAAGGAGCTCAATCCCGTTCAGGATACTCACGTAAGAAGGGTTTTGAAGGAGGCCAGATGCCACTTCAAAGAAGACTACCAAAATTTGGATTTAACAATATAAACAGAGTTGAGTTTAAAGCAATAAACCTGTCTACATTACAAGCTCTTAGCGAAAAATCCGGAGAAACTGTTTTTACTATAGATACATTGATAGAAGCCGGTCTGGTTTCAAAAAATGACAAGGTAAAAATTTTGGGCAACGGAACATTAACTGCAAAGTTGGATGTTACCGCCCACGCTTTCTCAAAATCTGCTATTGAGCGGATAGAGTCACAACAAGGTAAGGCGACTAAAATCTAAATTTTCCGATGAAAAAATTTATCGATACAATTAAGAATATTTTCAAAATTGAAGAGCTGCGTAAAAGGATAATTTACACTTTCCTCTTACTGTTAGTTTACCGTTTGGGAAGCTATGTGGTTTTACCCGGTATCGACCCTACACAGCTGGATAAATTGCAGTCACAGGCATCCGAAGGTCTGTTAGGTTTGCTTAACATGTTCTCCGGTGGTGCTTTTGGTAATGCCTCAATATTTGCATTGGGGGTTATGCCATACATCTCTGCATCCATTGTAATTCAGTTGTTGGGAATCATGGTTCCATACTTTCAAAAGATGCAACGCGAAGGTGAAAGCGGTCGTAGAAAGATGAATCAGTGGACTCGTTATCTGACAATTGTGATTCTGGCACTTCAAGGTCCTGCCTATCTGGCTAACTTGCATACCCAGTTGCCTGAAGCAGCATTTTTATTCAAGGGATTCTCGTTTAACATTTTAGCTACTATAATACTAATTGGTGGAACCATGTTTGTAATGTGGTTAGGAGAGCGAATTACCGATCGCGGCTTAGGTAATGGTATTTCCCTGATCATCATGGTGGGTATTGTTGCTCGTTTACCATTCGCCCTCTTAGCAGAGGCTGGTGGAAGGATTAATCAAAGCGCAGGCGGCGGTATTTTAATGCTGGTTGTTGAGTTGGTAATTCTTTTCTTTGTATTTGTTGCAACAATTGCTCTTGTACAGGGTACCCGCAAGATCCCGGTTCAGTATGCCAAGCGTATTGTAGGAAACAAACAGTATGGCGGTGTCCGTCAGTATATACCTCTTAAGATAAATGCAGCCGGCGTTATGCCAATTATCTTTGCACAGGCTTTAATGATGGTTCCTCTTATGTTTGCTGGCTTTGATGCAACACGCGGATTAGCAGCTACACTTTCCAACCCTAACGGTTTCTGGTATAACTTCATATTCGGTATTATGGTTGTTGCATTTACATACTTCTACACAGCAGTAACTGTAAACCCGACTATGATGGCAGAAGATATGAAGAAAAACGGCGGATTTATTCCCGGGATCAAACCTGGTAAGAAAACTGCCGAATACTTAGATACCATAATGTCACGAATTACTTTGCCGGGATCAATTTTCCTGGCTATTATAGCAATTTTGCCGTCATTTGCATCTATGTTGGGGATTAACAACCAGTTTGCCCGTTTTTATGGTGGAACTTCGTTGTTGATTTTAGTGGGTGTTATTTTAGATACGCTTCAGCAAATAGAAAGTCATTTGCTTATGCGCCACTACGACGGTTTAATGAAGACAGGACGTCTGAAAGGCCGTTCGGGAATGTAACCCTGATTTCAAAGTTCTATAAATAATGATAAGACTAAAAACAGAGGAAGAGGTTGAATTACTTAGAGAGAATGCTCTTTTGGTATCAAAAACTCTTGCGGAAGTAGGTAAAAATGTTGTTCCCGGGATTACAACCCTCGAGTTAAACAAAATTGCCGATACTTTCATACGGGATCACGGTGCTATACCTGCATTCCTCGGTTATAACGGTTTTCCTTATTCTATGTGCATCTCGGTTAACGATGTAGTTGTTCATGGGTTTGCCTCCGATTATCGCCTTAAAGAGGGTGATATTATTTCGGCAGATTGTGGAACTATATACAAAGGCTACTATGGTGACTCGGCTTATACTTTTCCTGTAGGAGAGGTTTCGGAAGAGGCTAAGTTGCTTTTAAAGGTAACCAAAGAGTCACTTTACAGAGGGGTAGAAAAAGCAGTAGTCGGGAACAGGATTGGCGATATATCATATGCTGTTCAGGAGTACATTGAAAGTTTTGGTTTTTCCGCAGTGAGGGAAATGGTTGGTCATGGAATTGGAAAACACCTCCATGAAGCACCTGACGTTCCTAACTACGGTCACAGAGGTCAGGGCAAAAAACTGGAAGATGGTCTGGTTATTTGTATTGAACCAATGATCAATGCAGGAGAAAAATCTGTCTTAATCAGTGATGACGGATGGACTGTAACCACTGCCGACAATAAAAACTCAGCGCACTTCGAGCTTATGGTGGTTGTAAGAAAGGGGAAACCGGATGTATTATCTACTTTTAAGTACATTGAAAACGATAATAATTAATTATAAGGATTGAGATATTTAATAAATGGCTAAACAAGCAGCAATTGAAAAAGAGGGAACGATAATTGAAGCCCTGTCGAATGCGATGTTTCGTGTCGAATTAGATAACGGACATGTAATAATTGCCCATATCTCAGGGAAAATGAGGATGCACTACATCCGTATTTTGCCAGGAGACAGGGTAAGAGTTGAGATGTCCCCTTATGATTTAACCAAAGGAAGGATTTCTTTCAGATATAAATAAAAATTTTGATACTATGAAAGTAAAAGCATCCATTAAAAAGCGTAGTGAGGATTGCAAAATTGTAAAGCGCAAAGGGCGTTTGTATGTAATTTGCAAAAAGAATCCAAAATTCAAGATGCGCCAAGGATAATTTTTTAATTGAAAACAAAAAAGAGACAAATAAATTATGGCACGTATAGCCGGAGTTGATTTACCAAACAACAAACGCGGAGAGATAGGTTTGACCTATATCTTCGGAATCGGACACAGTTCAGCCAAAACAATCCTTACCAAACTTGGTATCGATTATAACATTAAGGTTAAGGACTGGAATGACGATCAGATTGCAGCAATCAGGGCAATGATTTCCTCTGAATTCAAGATTGAAGGAGAACTTCGTTCATCAGTTCAGCTAAATATCAAACGATTAATGGATATCGGATGTTACAGAGGTATTCGCCATCGTATTGGACTACCAGTTCGTGGTCAGTCTACTAAGAACAATGCCCGTACACGTAAGGGTAAGAAGAAAACAGTAGCTAACAAAAAGAAAGCAACTAAATAGAACCTAGATCATGGCAAAAAAGACAGGAACAACAAATAAGAAAAAAGTCGTAAAGGTTGAGGCTTACGGACAAGCTCACGTTTCTTCGACTTTTAATAATGTTATAGTGACTTTGACTAATGGAACCGGACAGGTAATCAGTTGGTCATCGGCTGGAAAGATGGGTTTCAGAGGTTCTAAAAAGAACACTCCATATGCAGCACAAACAGCAGCTGCTGACTGTGCAAAAGTGGCTTTTGATTTAGGTCTGCGTAAAGTAAAGGCTTATGTTAAAGGTCCGGGAGCAGGACGCGAATCTGCAATTCGCACAATTCACGGTGCAGGTATTGAGGTAACTGAAATTGTAGATGTTACTCCATTACCACACAACGGTTGTCGTCCAAAGGGACGCCGTAGAGTTTAACCCTTTATAAATTCATTTTAAATTATTTAATATGGCAAGATATACAGGGCCTTCTACTAAAATCGCCCGAAAATTTGGAGAGCCTATCTTTGGCCCCGATAAAAGTTACGAAAAGAAAAATTACCCTCCGGGACAACACGGTCTGGCTAAGAAGCGTAAAAAAACTTCTGAGTATGGTATTCAGTTGAAGGAGAAACAAAAAGTAAAATATACATACGGTCTGCTTGAAAGACAATTCCGCAATCTGTATGAGAAGGCATCGAGAATGAAGGGACGTAAAGGCGAAAACCTCATCCTGCTTCTTGAGACTCGTCTGGACAACTTAGTTTACCGCATGGGAATTGCTCCCAGCAGAGCTGCAGCAAGACAGCTTGTAACTCACTGTCACATTGCATTAAATGGTGAAATTTGCAATATCCCTTCTACAATAATTAAGCCGGGTGAATTAATTTCTGTTCGTGAAAGGTCGAAGAGCCTTGAAGTTATTCAGGAGAATATTTCCCGTGGTGCGAGCAGATTTGCCTGGATTGAATGGGATGGAACAAGTTTGACAGGTAAGTTGCTGAACCTTCCTGAAAGAACCGAAATTCCGGAGACAATAAATGAGCAACTAATAGTTGAGTTATACTCTAAATAAAAAATAAAATGGCAATATTAGCATTTCAAAAACCCGATAAGGTAATAATGCTTGACGCTACCGAAACATTCGGTCGCTTTGAGTTTCGTCCACTGGAGCCAGGTTATGGCATTACAGTTGGTAACGCTTTGCGTCGAATTCTTCTCTCTTCTCTTGACGGTTATGCTATTACCGCAGTAAAGATACAGGGAGTCGACCATGAATTTGCAACAATTCCCGGTGTTATTGAAACAGTTGTAGATATAATTCTTAACCTTAAGCAAGTTCGTTTTAAACGAATGATCGAGGGAGAAGAATCAGAGATTGTCAACGTTACAGTAAATGGTAAGCATAACTTTACCGCAGAAGATATTTCTAAACAGCTATCTTCGTTTAAGGTACTAAATCCAGACTGGCAAATATGCTCTATGGAGCCGTCTGTTACACTCTCTGTTGAGTTGAGAATTGGTAAAGGAAGAGGTTATGTCCCTGCAGAGGAGAATCGTGTGGAAGATGCACCATTTGGTCTTATTCCTATTGATTCTATTTTCACACCAATCAAAAATGTGAAATACTCAGTTGAAAACTGGCGTGTTGAACAGAAAACCGACTTTGAAAAGTTAAATCTGGAGATAACAACCGACGGATCTATTCATCCAAAAGAGGCTTTAAAGGAGGCGGCTAAAATTCTTATACATCACTTTATGCTATTCTCAGACGAGAAGATAACCCTTGAAACTCCGGTTGAAGTTATCAGCAATGAACTGGATGAAGAATCATTACGTATGCGTCATCTTCTATTGACCAAGTTAGCAGATATGGAATTGTCCGTCAGAGCTTTGAATTGTCTTAAAGCTGCAGACATAGACACATTTGCAGAATTGGTATCTCTTCAGAGGACTGAGCTTATAAAGTTCAGAAACTTTGGAAAGAAATCTCTTTCGGAGATAGATAACCTTGTTGATCGTTACAGACTCAGCTTCGGTATGGATGTTACAAAGTATAATATTGAAAAGAAAGTTTTAAAAAATGAGGCATAATAAGACATTTAACCACTTAGGCCGTAAAAGTGGACATCGTAAAGCGATGTTGGCAAATATGGCATCATCTCTCATATTGCACAAAAGGATTGAAACAACTGTAGCTAAGGCCAAAGCTCTGAGAATGTATATCGAACCTTTAATCACAAAATCCAAGGACGATTCGACTCATTCCCGACGTACAGTTTTCTCTTATTTGAAGCAAAAAGAGGCTGTTACAGAGCTTTTCAGAGGGATTGCCCCTAAGATTGCAGATCGCCCCGGTGGGTACACAAGGATATTAAAACTTGGTTTCCGTCAGGGAGATGCAGCCGACATGGCAATGATTGAGTTTGTAGACTTTAACACAGCAACAGTAGCTTCAGAAAAACCAGAAGCTAAAAAGGCACCTTCTACACGCCGTAGCCGTGCCAAGAAGAGCGGCTCACCTGCAACTGAAGAGGGTGCAATAAAAGTAGCTCCAAAAGCTAAGACAGCCCCAAAAGCTAAGACAGCTTCGAAGGCCAAAGCAGTTCCTAAGGCAACTTTACCAAAACCTAAAGTGCAGAGAAAAGCTCAATAAGACAAACAGGATTCAATAATAAAAAAAAGGCGGTCGGTAAATGGCTGCTTTTTTTGTTACATTTGTACTATGGATGGGAGAAGGAGGTCCTCAAGAATATGATATCGTGGAATTGATAAATAATATTAGTTATGAAACAACTTTTACAAATTTTTTCGTTAATTATTGTGATGTCAACAGTTGGGTGCCAATCAAGACATTCCATTTTGGACAAATCCGCCAGAAGGGATGCAAAACATCAGATTGAGCAAAGAAAAACTGAACTGGGAGACAAGGGCACAGAGCTCTTTGCCGTTTTAGACGATAAAAATTTGACACGGCAGGAAAAAGAGGCATTGCTATTCCTCTATGCATGGAGCCCTATCAGCGATTTGGCTGATAATAACGGATCTTATTTTTCCAGTATGGCCAAAGCATCACTTGAGGCTCGTGATTCACTTCCATGGGGCAAAAAGGTTCCGGATGAGTTGTTCCGTCATTTTGTCTTGCCACCGAGAGTCAACAATGAAGATTTGGATAGTGCCAGAATAGTCTTTTTCGAAGAGTTGAAAGAGAGGGTTAAAAACATGTCCATGCACGATGCTGCTTTGGAGGTGAACCACTGGTGTCACGAAAAAATTACATACAGACCCTCGGACAGCAGAACATCTTCCCCTCTGGCATCTCTACGTACAGGATACGGCCGGTGTGGCGAGGAATCTACCTTTACAGTAACAGCATTGAGGTCTGTAGGAATACCGGCAAGACAATGCTATACTCCGCGATGGGCACATACCGACGATAACCACGCATGGGTAGAGGTGTGGTGCGACGGCAAGTGGTATTTTATGGGTGCTTGTGAACCGGAGTCGGAATTGAACCAGGCTTGGTTCACCAATCCTGTCAAGAGGGCAATGATGGTTCATACAAATGTTTTTGGCAGATATTACGGACCGGAAAGTAAAACCGACTATCCTTTATTCACCAAGATAAATGTGCTGGAAAACTATGCAGAGACAAAAAAATTACAAATCACTGTTTATGACGATAAAGGCAACAAAGTCGAAGGAGCGGAAGTTAAATATTTATTGTACAACTATGCCGATTACTATCCTATCTATGAGATGAAAACCGATAAGGAGGGAGTCTCAGAGGTTATCTCCGGTTTGGGAGATCTGTTGGTCTGGGCTCAAAAAGATGGCAAATACGGATATGAAAAGGTTTCGCTTACAACAACGGACGAGATGGAGGTCAGACTCACCCGGAAATTGGGAGAGGAATATGTGGAAGATATGGATATCAACCCCCCGGTGGACAAGATAGGTTATGTAAAAAGTTCGGCGTCAAATGATAATGGCAACTCAGTCAGATTAAAATACGAAGATTCTCTGCGACAACAATATCTCTCCACGTTTATGTCAAGGAGTCAGGCACGCTTGCTTGCTAAGGAGTGCGGTTTGGATGCAAATGCCGTTGAAAAGTACATTCTTAAAAGCGAAGGAAACTGGAGTGAGGTCTCTGGTTTCATTAAGAATAACCAAAAGAACGAAAACACATTAAGAATTCTATCGACACTTACGGACAAAGATCTAAGGGACACCCCTGCAAATATATTGCAGAGCCATATGGACAATACTCCCGCTTATAATAAATCTGCTGGTTATGGCCCGGATGTATACACAGATGGGATACTGTCACCAAGAATCTCTCTTGAGCTTATCAGAAAATGGAGGGCTCCGCTCCAGGAGAAGTTCAGGACTGTTTTTTCTGCCAACCCGGACGGCGATAAGATAAAAGAGTGGGTAAATGCAAACATTGTTGTGGATAATGACCAGAACTACTCCAAATGTCCTGTTTCACCCTGGGGCGTATGCAACACAGGTCGTGCAGACAAGGCGTCCAGAGATATCTTTTATGTTGCTCTTTGCAGAAGTTTTAACATTCCTACAAAAATTGACCAGGCTACCTCCTCAATACAGCAATACAGAAACGGCAACTGGGTGAATTTAAGTTTAGATTCTCAATCACCTGTAAAAGCAACCGGAAATCTTATATTGAATTACAAATCGCGCAGTTCTCAGGTGCCCCAGTATTGGTCCTATTATGCGTTAGCAAAATTTGAAAATGGCTTTTTTGTACCGCTCGATTTCGAGAATGATGCAAGAGTCGCCAGGTTCCCTGTAGAGCTGGCTCTGGAAGAGGGTTATTACAGACTATGCACCGGGAATCGCTATGCGGACGGAAGAGTTTTGGCTCACAACGAGTTTTTCAACATCACCAAAGATAAGAATGTCGTTATAGATATGAAGGTAAGGGAACTTGCGGTGGAGAATAAAATTTGGGGTACTGTAAACCCGATGGTGGACAAAAAATTATATAGCGAGGGGGGATTAATAATCTGCTTCATTGACCCGGATAAAGAGCCTACTAAGCACCTGATGAATGAATTGTCCCAGTTTAAGAGTATATTTGACAATTGGCATGGTAAATTTGTTTTTGCCATTCCCGAGGGCAAACTGACAAAAGGCTTTTCTGCCGGCAGATATTCAGGGCTGCCAAGAAACAGCCGCTTTATCACAAAAGATGTGGATGCGATGATGAATCTGTTTCTCAAGAGTGCAGACCAATCCTTTAGAGACAATTATCCTCTTATTTATATTGTTAACGATTATGGAGACATAATTCTCCATTCTCAGGGGTATAAAATTGGATTAGGAGATCTTCTCCGTAAAACTTTATTATCTGAATATTCGTATATTTGAGCCCGATTTTAACAATAACAACTGAATTCATGAACATAAAACTTCGCCTTACGCTGTTGAATTTTCTCCAGTTCTTTCTCTGGGGATCCTGGCTAATCTCTTTAGGGGGATATATGATTGTTAAACTACATTTTACCGGAGGAGAGGTAGGTGGAATCTATGCCACGGCGGGGCTGGCTTCGCTCTTTATGCCGGCACTGCTGGGAGTGGTAGCCGACAGGTGGATCAATGCGGAGCGTCTTCTTGGAATTTGCCACATAATAGGGGGAGTAATGCTTTTCTGGGCCTCCACAGTTACCGATCCGGACTTGATGTATTGGATTATGCTACTCAATTCAATGGCCTTTATGCCTACTATTGCCCTGAACAATACGGTATCGTACAGTATCTTAAAACAAAAAGGATTGGATGTTGTAAAAGATTTTCCGCCTATACGTGTCTGGGGAACAATCGGGTTTATAGTTGCTATGTGGGTGGTTGACTTGTGCGGATTGTCGCTGAGTCCGTTTCAACTCTATATAGGATCTTTTACAGCGTTTTTCCTGGGGGTTTATGCATTTACATTGCCCAAATGTCCTCCAACCAAAACAGTCAAAAAACATACACTCACCTCTGCGCTTGGCTTAGATGCATTAGTGCTGTTCAAACAACGAAAAATGGCGGTTTTCTTTGTTTTTGCCGCTTTGTTGGGTGCCGCTTTACAGATCACCAATACTTTCGGCGAACCTTTCCTTCACGATTTTGCCAGTAACCCCGCCTACTCCTCATTATTCGCCGTTACCCACCCAGGTATTTTAATGTCAGTTTCGCAAATGTCAGAAACCTTGTTTATTCTTACCATTCCCTTCTTTTTGCGTCGTTTCGGAATCAAAAAAGTGATGCTGATGAGTATGTTTGCCTGGGTACTGCGCTTTGGCCTGTTTGGAGTGGGCAATCCGGGCGAAGGCTTGATTTGGTTAATATTATCTATGATCATATATGGTGTCGCATTTGACTTTTTCAATATTTCGGGATCTCTTTTTGTTGAGACAGAGGCAAAGCCCGAAATCAGAGCCAGTGCACAAGGGCTCTTTATGGTAATGACTAACGGAATAGGGGCATTTATAGGAGGGCGTGCAAGTGGCTGGGTGGTTGATCATTTTACAGCTTCAAACGGTATAAAAGACTGGCCGGACATTTGGTTTGTTTTTGCTGCTTATGCTTTGGCTATTGGCATTTTATTTGCGGTATTCTTCAGGTATAAACACGAACCAAAGTCGATTTGACGGTTTGAAAATATGAATTTTGAAAAAATAGCACAAGACCCTGAATCATCTGCCAGTTGTGGCTTACTATACACAGACCACGGGGTTATAGAGACTCCCATATTTATGCCCGTTGGTACCTTGGGTACGGTAAAAGCCGTATTCCACAGAGATTTAAAAGACGATGTTAAAGCGCAGATCATATTGGGCAATACATATCATCTTTATCTCAGACCGGGTACGGAAATCATAAGAAAAGCCGGGGGACTTCATAAGTTTATCTCCTGGGCCGGGCCGATACTTACAGACAGCGGGGGCTATCAGATTTTCTCACTGGCAGCCAACAGAAAGCTTACCGCCGAGGGTTGTACATTCAGGTCGCATATAGACGGTTCAAAGCATTTTTTCTCTCCTGAGGGTGTTGTGGATATTCAAAGAGTTATTGGTGCGGATATAATTATGGCACTGGATGAATGTCCGCCTGGAGATTCTGACCATGCATATGCAAAAAAATCCCTTTTGCTTACCCAAAACTGGCTGGAGAGGGGTGTGAAACATTTCTATAATACCGAACCGCTTTACGGATATAACCAGTCATTCTTTCCCATTATTCAGGGATGCATATATCCCGACCTGAGAGTTGCCTCTGCCGAGCACGCCGTGGGGCTGAACAGTGAGGGGTATGCAATAGGGGGCCTTTCAGTTGGAGAGCCAACGGAGATAATGTATCAGATGCTTGAGGTGCTGGATCCGGTTTTGCCTAAAGATAAACCCAGATATCTTATGGGTGTAGGCACACCCTCTAATATTCTGGAGGGGATTGAGCGTGGAGTAGATATGTTTGATTGCGTCATGCCTACAAGAAATGCCAGAAATGGCATGCTTTTTACATCGGAGGGGGCAATAAATATAAAAAACAGAAAATGGGCGGACGATTTATCGCCGTTAGACCCGAATGGAACATCTTTTGTTGATAAAGCCTACACCAAAGGTTATCTAAGACATCTTTTTGTTGCCGGGGAGATTCTTGGAGCGCAAATTGCGAGCGAGCATAATCTTGCATTTTACCTTTGGCTGGTAAAGGAGGCAAGAACTCATATCAAGGTGGGTGATTTTAAAATGTGGAAAGGTTCAATGGTTAAAAGATTGGAGAGCAGGATTTAATGGATAAAAAATATAAGATAGGCATTATAGATAAGTATATAATCAAAAAGTTTATAGGGACATATCTCTTTATATTGGTACTTATTATTGCCATTATCATAATATTTGACATAAGTGAGAAAATAGACAATCTGGTAGAGAAAGAGGCTCCCTTGAGGGCAATTATATTCGACTACTATGGCAATATGGTTCCCTATTATATAAATCTGTTCAGTCCTCTACTGGTGTTTGTTTCGGTAATCTTCTTTACTTCAAAGATGGCTTCCAATAGCGAAGTTGTAGCCATTTTAGCGGGAGGGATAAGTTTTAACCGCTTTCTCTATCCATATTTTATATCGGCTGCCGCTATCGCCCTTTTAAGCCTTATGATGAATCTTTTTTTAATACCACCGGCAAACAGGGTGAGGCTGGATTTTCAGGATAAGTATATAAAAAACAAGGTCTTCAGTGCAGGTACGAACATTCATCTTCAGTTGTCTCCTGGTACCTATGTCTATATAGAATCTTTCGATGCTCAAAGTAATATTGCCTCTAAATTTACTTTAGAGACAATAGAGGGGCACAACATAATATCCAAGCTTAGCGCAGAAAGAGCTGAATGGGACTCCTTAAAACAGGGCTGGAAGCTCAGCGAATACTATATCAGAAAAAATGATGGGAAAACCGAAACTATTGTAAAAGGGGCACAGATAGATACAATGCTAAGCCTTTCCGTAAACGATTTGAACAGGAGGAATAATATTGTAGAGTCATACCCCTATGGCGAATTGAACGATCTTATAAAGACTCAGAAATTCAGAGGAGATATGAGAGTAAAATACGCACAAATAGAAAAACATACACGATTTGCAGTCCCATTTTCTGCATTTATCCTCACAGTAATGGGCGTGTCGCTTTCATCAAAAAGGAAAAGAGGTGGAATCGGACTAAACCTGGGAATAGGAATAGCGCTCAGTTTTGTCTATATACTATTTCTCAGATTCAGCCAGATGTTCGTCCATGGCGGAATAATGCCGCCATGGCTGGCACTTTGGGTTCCGAATATTGTTTTTGGGGCAGTGGCGCTCTTCCTCTACAAGATAACACCAAAATAGGTGATTTAAAGAGATTTCAGTCTTATTGCCCTTAGCATATCATCTACCATCTCTCCCAACCCCCACTTAGGGTTCCATCCCCACTCTTCTCTTGCACAAGAGTCGTCCATAGAATTTGGCCATGAAGCGGCAATTTCGGCTTTAACCGGGTCTATCTGATAATCAAATGTAGCTTGTGATACTCTCTTCTTGATCTCTGCAAAAAGAATTTTGGGAGAGAAACTCATTGCAGTAACATTGAATCCGTTTCTGTGTTTAAGTCTTGCAGGGTCTGCATCCATCAGTTCTGTACAGGCATTAAGTGCATCCGGAATGTAGAGCATATCCATAAACGAGTTTTCAGGGATAGGAGATGTGTAATGTCCGTTTCGGATGATTTCGTAAAATACCTCTACTGCATAATCTGTAGTGCCGCCACCGGGTAATGCACCATTCGAAATTATACCGGGGAACCTCACGCTTCTGGTGTCTACGCCAAACCTGGAGAAGTAATAATCACTAAGGAGTTCTCCGGAAACTTTGCAGACTCCATACATAGTGTTAGGACGCATTACTGTATCCTGAGGAGTAAGATTATGAGGGGTTGAATGACCGAAAGCTCCTATGGAACTAGGAGTAAAAACGGAACATTTGTACTCCCTGGCAAGCTCGAGCGAATTTAGCAACGCTCCCATATTTATTGACCAGGCAAGTTGTGGATTTTTTTCTCCGGTTGCAGAAAGGAGTGCTACAAGATTGTATATTCTACCGATCTTATACTTTTTGATTGTCTCAGAATACGATTTGATATCCAGGGCATCCAACTTAATGGTTATAAACCTATCATTTAATTTTTTGACGATATCTTCCCTGAGATCTGCAGCAATGATTTTATTCTCTCCATATACATTTTGCAAATAGGGAATTAATTCTGTACCAATTTGTCCACCTGCACCAACTACTAAAATGTTCATTATATTAATTTAATTTGGCTTCTGTAAGAAAAAAGTAGACAAATGTATGAAATTTATAGTAAATCTCTTATTTTAATTACAGTTTTGTCTGAATGTTTCCCTATTTTTGTTCTATGAATATTGAAGATCTTCATATATCAATTGAAGAGTATTCCAAAGAACTCGGTTTTCTCGACTATGGTGCGGCACCTTGCAGAAAATTGTCGCAGGAAGTTGAAAGGCTAAAACTCTCTCTAAGCAAATCGTACAATGCAAAAATGCATTATTTGGAGAGAAATCTGGCATTACGCGAAGACCCATCGCTGCTTATGGAGGGTACAAAATCGATAATGTGCTTTTTAGCCCCATACAAACCAGAATCTGAACAGAACAAAGATTTGCCCCTTATTGCATCTTATGCATATGGTAGTGACTATCATAAGGTTTTGAAAGATAAACTCTATCTTATAGTAGAGAGAATGAAAACAGATCTTCCTGGTCTTAAAGCCAGTGTATTTGTAGATTCGGCACCGGTTATGGAGCGAGAATGGGCAAAAGAGGCAGGGCTCGGTTTTATTGGCAAAAATAATTTCTTAATCAGTAAAAAATTCGGTCTTCATACATTTATCGGAATCATACTGGTTGACCGGACATTAAAATACTCCGGCACTATTGTGAAGAGCGGATGCGGGAAATGTAAATCGTGCATAGATGCTTGTCCGACAGGGGCCCTCACAGAACCATTCTGCCTCGATGCCAGAAGGTGCATCTCTTACCAGACAATAGAAAGCAAAGATGCCCATAACCAGGAAGAGTTTGTTATTGACTTGCAAAACCGTATTTTTGGATGTGACATATGCCTTAAAGCTTGTCCGTGGTCAAAAAAAGGAGAGGCTACATGGTGGAGTGAATTTAAACCAACCTTTTCTGAACAACACAACAAATCGGTTTTATCCCTTACAAAAGATGAGTGGATCTCTTTGGATGATGAGAGCTTTTCTCACATTTTCATAAATTCCCCGTTAAAAAGAGCCGGTATTTCTAAAATTCTTGATAACTTAGGGGTGTTTTAACCGATATCTGTTTATGAAGTTGCAGACCAAGATTGAGATAGAGAAGTATCCGTTCAAAATATCCTACAGCGATAAAATCTTATTTCTGGGCTCTTGCTTTGCAAATGAGATGGGAACCATTATGAAGAGGCTGAGATTTAAGGTTCTGGTAAACCCCTTCGGGGTATTATATAATCCAGCTTCTATCTCCGGTGCTCTGGAGAGATTGACTTCGAACCGGCAATTTCTGGAAAGTGATGTCATAACTGACGGGGATATCTATAAAAGCCTCTATCATAGCAGCGAATATGCCTCTATGTCCATGGAAGAGCTTATTGCGAACAACAACAGGTTGCTGGGAGAGGCAAGTAGCCATTTTAAAGAGTCCAGATGGATTGTTGTCACTCTTGGCACAAGATGGATTTATCGGTTAAAATCCAACGGGGTTGTAGTTGCAAATTGCCACAAACTGGATCAGGGGAAATTTAACAGAGAGGCTCTCTCAGTAGACAAAGTTGTTGATATGTTCTCTCCTTTCATTTTGGCAAATCCCGGGAAAATCTGGCTCTTTACTGTAAGCCCTATAAGACATTGGAAAGATGGGGCCCACGGCAACCAGTTAAGCAAGGCAACCCTGATGCTGGCAGTGGAGAAGCTTCAGATCAGATTTTCCAATGTTCTCTATTTTCCGGCTTACGAAATATTAATGGACGAACTCAGGGATTATCGCTGGTATTCTGAGGATATGATTCATCCCTCACAATTCGCCGTAGATTACATATGGGAGTTACTTAAAGAGAACCTGACAGATGAACCGGCCAAAGAGTTGGTTAAGGATATTAACAAACTAAATTTGATGAGTAATCACAGACCACTCTTCCCGGAGAGTCGTAATTTTTTAACGTTTAATAAAGAGCGCAAAGAGATTGAAAGAAAAGTGGAGGAAAAGATAAAAAATCTTTAGTTTTTGTTGATTTCTTTCAAAAGTTAATCCTTTTTATGAAAAACACACCGATTGTTGCCTTAAAATCAAGAGGACTAACCATAAAGAATATTTATAATTATTAAATGCTAATGCTAATAAAAGATTAGGTTTTTGTTTGTTTTCTTAAATTAATGAATTATATTTGCATCAAACTCAACATCCTAAATAATAAATTATGAACAAGGCAGAATTAATATCCGCTATCGCAAATCAGGCAGACCTTACAAAAGTTGATGCCAAAAAAGCATTAGATGCATTTATTAATGTAGCTAGTGAATCGTTAAAAAACGGTGAAAGACTTACCCTGGTTGGTTTCGGCTCTTTCTCTGTTAATCAGAGAAACGCCAGAAATGGCAGGAACCCTCGTACAGGAAAGAAGATTAACATTGCAGCTAAAAAAGTCGTTAGATTTAAAGCAGGTGCAGAGTTAAACAGGCTTGTCAAGTAACAATCGCTTTTGCATTATTTATGAGGCGTTCCTTTGGGACGCCTTTTTTAATAAACAACATATAGAATAATTCTTCCGGACAGGAAGTCCAGCGTAAATGACTCTTGGGTTGTCTTGTTGAGTGTCCCTTTCCACCAGGCGTCAAAAACTACATTATCCAACGGATACTTAAGGCCCTCAGAGATGATTTTTATATTTGTGTCTAAAGAGAATATTGAAACCTGACTACCGACAGGGAGAGATATTGTGGAGGCAGAATTAATTGCAATAAATCTGCCGCAGTCTGTGTACATCTCAACCTCTGCATCTGTTCTCTCTCTGTATTGAGATAAAAGGGAGATGTTGCCTATTGTATGGTCCTCTCTTGCGCCGGTTGCTCCAAGAATGGTTATTCTTGCGGGTTTTAAGGAGAGGGAGTATTCGAACGCTTTTGTAAGATCGTTTGTCTCCTGGTTGCAGTCTTTGTGTATAATCTCTTTGTATCTCTCTTGCAACTGCAAGTCCAGACTATCCATGTCACCTACGATTGCAAAGGGGACGATACCGTATTTGATCAGCTTTGCAGCGGCCCCGTCACAGCAAATGATTGTCCCTGCACTCTTCAGAACCTTCAAAGGAACCGGGTGGACAGGAAATTCGCCATCAGCCAGAATCAGCACATTTTTCATTAGTTAAAACGATAATTTTCAATATTTCGGAAACCAGCCAGAAATTCATTTACAGATAATCTCTTTTTACCTGCAAGCTGTAGTTCTTTGATATCAATAAAACCTCCGTTACAGGCAACCCTCAGATACCTCTTGCCATCCGAATCTATTGTTCCGGCAGAGAGCGTGTGAACAGCAGGGTGAATATGGCTTTTGAATATTTTAACAGAGAAGAGCTTCTCTTCACTCTTGATTTCTGAGTGAGCAGCAGGGTGGGGGCTGAGCCCTCTTATGAGATTGTTAATGCATTCAGGAGATTGACTCCAGACAATCCTTCCGGTCTCCTTAGTTAATTTTGGTGCAAGGTTTCTATTTCCCATTTGTGCTTCCAGAGTGGACTGTAGCAGTGGTTTGTGTTCTTTATCTATCAAAGAATCGACAGTCTTTATAATCAGACTTGTGCCAATGGCCATCAATTTGTCATGGAGTGAGCCAAAGTCATCATCTGGTTTTATTTCACAATCTTGTTGAAATAGAATATCTCCGGTATCAATCTCTTCATCCAGCAGGAATGTTGTAACACCAGTTCTGGTTTCTCCATTGATAATAGCCCAGTTGATAGGTGCCGCTCCCCTGTAATCGGGGAGTAAAGATGCGTGAAGGTTAAAGGTTCCCAATTTGGGCATAGACCATACTGATTTAGGCAACATCCTAAAAGCAACAACAATAAAGAGGTCTCCATTTAAGGCAGATAGTTGTTCAATAAAAGAGCCATCCTTCAGAGATACTGGCTGAAGAATGGGAATATTCAGATTTTCTGCAAATTTTTTGACATCACTGCAGGTGACAGCAAGACCCCTGCCGCTGGCTTTATCCGGTGCGGTAACAATCCCAACAACATTATAACCCCTCTTCAAAAGCTCTTTAAGCGGTGAAACAGCAAACGAAGGGGTTCCCATATATACTATCCTATGTGTTTTTTCCATCTTTTTAAGGTTCTCTTTTTACCCGCTTTAAAAGGTTTTTAAAGAAAGTAATGTAAACTTCTGCATTGAACAGTGAAGAATCACGGGTAGATTTCCATGTAAGATAGACCCCTATTGGAAACAGAACCAAAGACGATATAAGCGTTCCGAAAGCCGGGGTTATTACACCGTCAACAGCCAGTTTTTTCCCGCTGATGTCTATTACCCAGTAAATAATAAAGAAGAACATAGAGACAACAACAGGGGTGCCCAGTCCGCCCTTTCTGATAATTGCCCCAAGAGGAGCACCTATAAAGAAAAATATAAAACAGGCAATGGAGAGGGTGAATTTTCTGAACCTCTCTACCCGCACCTTTCTCAAAGGATGGGCATACTGCTGTTCATCTATCTGATAGTTATCCAGGATAGTTATGGCATTACCCATCTGTGCAATCGCGCTTCTGATGGCACCCTTCTCCTCTTCAGGACTATTGAACCGGGAAATTGTATCAAGATTTAAAGCGGTGGAGTGGTATTTTATATATGATGAATCAAGTTGTTTTGGAAATCCGAAGCCTCCGGAAACAAATAGATTTCTCAATTGATGCTCTCTGATGTGTGTATAAGCGGAGTCAAGCGAGTCCTTTGTGTGTCCCAGTTGTGTAAGATTTTGAGACATAACCTCTTTGCTAAACTGGCTCTGATCCGATCTTTGAAAAGCGTAGTCGGCCAGAGAGATTATCATCTCCTGCTTTTTGAACCCGATACGCTGAAGAGCGTAATTTGTATCTCCGGGTTCCCTTGCAGGCTCATCAAATGAGTATCCGTCGTAAAGAGTGAATATAAGGTCTTTTTTGTCTTTAGTCAGTTTAATAGAACCGGAATCTGCAAGGGTGAGGCTGTTGTTCCCTCTTTGCTCCTTATGGTTATAGACCATAATGTCATATATCCTGCCGGTTTTATCGTTTCTTTTGTTTATGCGTAAGATGTAATTTTCTATGCCGTCATAAAACACTCCTGTCGGAATTTTTATCTCCTCTTTTGTCTTTTTTATGTCGTACCTAAGGGCGTAAATGTTGTTGTAGGCGACAGGAATAAGGTTGTTAGCCGCAAAGAAGGCGCCAATGCTGATAATAAATGAAAGTACGATAAGTGGAGAGAGTATTCTGGGTAGTGAAATACCTGCAGCTTTCATTGCCAGAAGTTCGTTATTCTCCCCAAAGTCACCTAGGGTCATAATAGATGCAAACAAAGTAGCAAGCGGAAGCACTAAAGGGATAAGAGTAGCTGTTCCCCAACCGAGGAACTCGGCTATGACTAATAATCCTAAACCTTTACCTACCAGCTCATCTATGTAAAGCCACAAAAATTGTAACAGGAGGGCGAATGTTACAATAATGAAAGTGACTACGAATGGTCCCAGAAAAGACTTTAATATGAAGAGATCAATTTTTTTCAAGATGTTTTATTTTATGGCCAATTCTGTAAGTTTAGCAATTGCGGCAGCCAATCCCTCAGGTTTTTTACCGCCGGCACTGGCAAAGAAGTTCTGCCCTCCGCCACCTCCGTTAATGAGCGCAGCAGCCTCACGGATATCCTTAGAGGCATTAAATCCTTTAGCTGTCAAATCATCTGAGTACATCAGTGCAAGATGAACCTTCCCTTCATATTCGCAACCTGCAATAAAAACAGTGTTTTCAACTTCGTTCCTGAGCAGGAATGCAATATTCTTCACGAAGTCTGAGGGGTACTCGCCTTTTAAAACAACAACATTTGTACCATTGATATTTTGTGCGCTTTCAAGTAAAGAGTTTTTGAAAACAATTGCCCTTTCCCTCATAGTCTCCTCTACAGTTTTGCGGAAGTTGTCGTTCTCGGCAATCAGTTTGATTATGCTGTTCACAAGATTTGGGGCGTTGTTAAAGATACCCTTTATGGCTTTTATTGTATCTTCGGTCTCCTCAACGATCCTCTCAGCATATTCTCCGGTAGCCGCCTCAATTCTTCTGACTCCGGCGGCAATAGCAGATTCGGAAATAATTTTAAAAAAACCGATGTTACCTGTGGCCGATGTATGAGTGCCGCCGCAAAGTTCGATTGAATCGTGGAATTTAATGACCCTTACGCGATCGCCATACTTCTCTCCGAAAAGAGCCATCGCTCCGAGTGACTTAGCCTTTTCTACAGGCATATCTCTATACTCGTCTCTTGGTGAATTTTCTCTTATTAACTGGTTCACCCTTTTTTCTACAGCCCTTAAATCCGTTTCGTTAATTTTCTCATAATGAGAAAAGTCGAATCTGAAGTAGCTATAATTCACCAGAGACCCCTTTTGCTCGATATGTGTTCCCAGTATCTCTCTGAGGGCTTTATGTAACAGATGTGTGGCGGTATGGTTGTTTGCAATAGACTTTCTTCTTTCCAGATCGATCTTTGCTGTGAAAACGGCAGTAAGGTTTGTTGGTATGTTATCAGCAATATGAATAATAAGATTGTTCTCCTTGATGGTATTTGTAATTTCCGTTCTTTCGCCGGAAGGGGACTCTATGTAACCTGTGTCACCCACCTGGCCGCCGCTCTCTGCGTAAAAAGGACTTTTATCAAAAACAAGCTGGTAATAGTTCCTGACTTTTGTTTTAAGACTTCTGTATCTAACAAGATTCACCTGTTCTTCACTCTTGTCATACCCTACAAATTCGACTCCTGTATACGGGCGTAACTCAATCCAGTCTCCCTCTTCGCTGGCTGTGGCATTACGGCTGCGTTGTTTTTGCTTTGCGAGCTCTTTTTCGAAGGATTTAAGATCAATCGAGTAACCATTTTCCCGGGCAATAAGCTCACTGAGGTCTATCGGAAACCCGAAAGTATCATAGAGAGTGAAGGAATCTTCTCCGGAAATAACTTTACTCTCTTTATTTTTCTCCATAAGAAGATCCATAAGTCTGATCCCTTTGTCCAATGTTCTTAAGAAAGCCTCCTCCTCCTCCTTAATAACCTTTTCGACCAATGTCTGTTGTGAGACCAGTTCAGGGAAAGCAACTCCCATATCCTCTACCAATGTTGGAACCAGACGACATAAAAAAGGCTGGTCGAAACCCAGAAATGTATAGCCATAGCGGACAGCTCTCCTTAGAATCCGCCTTATTACATATCCGGCTTTGACATTTGAGGGGAGCTGGCCATCGGCGATGGAAAAACTGATTGCTCTGATATGGTCTGCTATTACACGCATAGCTATACCAACCTGCGGACTTTCGTCGTAAGGTTTCCCGCAAAGCAGGGATATATGAGAAATCATATTTGAGAAGACATCTGTGTCATAGTTGCTCTTCTTGCCCTGTAATGCCATACAGAGCCGTTCCAGACCCATGCCTGTATCCACATGTTTTTGCGGAAGCGGTACAAGCTCTCCGTTTGCCTTTCGGTTATATTGAATAAACACAAGGTTCCAGATTTCAATAACCAGATGGTGCCCTGTGTTTACAAGTTCTGCTCCGTCCAACTCTCTTCTCTCGGCTTCGCTGCGGATATCCACGTGAATCTCACTGCAAGGCCCGCAAGGTCCGGTGTCTCCCATCTCCCAGAAGTTGTCTTTTTTATTTCCGTTAATTATCCTCCCGGCGGGAAGATATTTGGCCCATTGTGTCCGGGCCTCCTCGTCTGCACCTATGCCATCAGATTTACTGCCCTCAAAAATTGTAGCATACAACCTCTCTTTATCCAGTTTATAGACCTCGGTCAAAAGCTCCCACGCCCAGTCAATTGCCTCTTTTTTAAAGTAATCTCCAAAACTCCAGTTGCCCAGCATCTCAAACATAGTATGGTGATAACTGTCGTGCCCCACCTCTTCCAAATCGTTATGCTTCCCACTTACCCTCAAACATTTTTGAGTATCCGCAACACGTGAATACCTTGCAGGAGTGTTCCCTAAAAACCAATCCTTGAACTGGTTCATCCCAGCATTGGTAAACATCAGGCTGGGATCATCCTTTACAACCATAGGAGCAGATGGAAGGATGGTATGGCTTTTGCTTGCGAAGTAGTTCAAAAAACTTTCTCGAATCTCTTTTGAAGTCATATATTTTATATTTCTATTCTGGTTTTAAAATGAATCACAAAAATAGGTTTTTTATTAAAATTATTTAAATTTGCACTAAATAAAGCTCAGAATTTCCCTATGCCCAAAAAAAGAAGATATAAATTCAACCCTGAGACATTAGCCTACGAACTCCATAAAATTTCAATAAGGGCAAGGTTCTCCAAAGGTTTTATCATTTTCCTCTTGAGTATTGTAACCTCATTGGGCTATTATATTGTTTATACGAAATACTTCAATATGGAGACTCCCAAAATGCTCTCCCTTATGAGAAAGTCAGAAGAGTTATCCAGCAAACTTGATTTGATGAACAAAAGATTCCAGGAAGCCAATAACTCACTTCTCTCACTTCAGATGAGAGATAACTATATATACAGACCAATCTTTGGTATGGAAGAGATTCCGCAGGAGGTGAGAAATGCGGGTTTTGGCGGCGTAGACAGGTATTCATATCTTAAGAGTTTTGACCACTCCGGAATTCTCAGCAGAACGGCTGTTAATATGGATGTCTTATACAAGAAGGCATTCATTCAGTCTAAATCGTTTGACGAAGTGGCTATGTTGGCAAAAAATGCAGATGAAATGTCACTCTGTGTCCCCGCAATTCCACCAGTGAATATTACTGTGTCAAGAATTAGATTATCAAGTAGTTTTGGCTACAGACCTGATCCATTCAACGGGGAATTCAGGATGCATACGGGAATTGATTTATCCGGACCGGTTGGTGAACCGATATATTCAACTGGTAACGGAAAAGTTGTAGAGATTGGATTCGACTTCTTTGGCTATGGTAATTTTATTATTGTCGATCACGGATTCGGTTACAAAACGAGATATGCACACCTCAGATCCAGCCTTGTTGCAATGGGCAGGATTGTAAAAAGAGGAGAACAAATAGCTGTTATGGGTAATACAGGCAGATCAAGTGGTCCGCACGTGCACTATGAAGTTATATACCGTAATCGCCCGGTGAATCCTCAAAATTACTATAATAGAGATATAAATGCCAATGAGTACAAGGCCTTGGTAAGTCCAAAAGGATAGTCTTTTATTATGAGTAAATACAAATTCAATAAAGAGCAGTTAAGTTTTGTCGAAGATAAGTTAGGAATCAAGGGTAAAGTCAAGGTTTTCTTCAGTTATCTCGTAGGAAGTATTCTTCTGGCTGTTCTTTATTATCTTATTTTCGGCCTTCTTTTCCATACCAGTGAAGAGGAGAGGTTGATCAAAGAAAATCAGCTTATGTCTGAAGAGTATAAAAAGGCAAGCAAAAAGATGAATATGCTTGATAATGTGATAATTGATTTGCGAGTCAGAGACCGTGAAATTTATCAGAGCATCTTCAAGTCTACCCCTCCCGATTTTTTTTCTCATCAGTATAATTCAACTCTGTTTTCACAGTTGGATACATCTGCAGACCTGACTCTGGTGAACTTCGCCACCGCCAGATCCGAAATACTGGAAAAAACGGTAACTGACCAGAACACCAGAATTGACGCAATCATAGGCAAGATAAGCAACGATGCTTCAATAACAAAAATCCCCTCTATTATTCCGATAAAGGGAATAAATGTCTCACAGACCGGAGCCGGAACAGGAAAAAGGATTCACCCCTTCTATAAAACACAGGTGGAACATACCGGGGTGGATTTACTTGCCGCTATTGGTACGGAGGTCAGAGCGACAGCTGATGGAACTGTCACTGAAGTTACCAGCTCTGACAGAGGCAGGGGAAACATGGTTGTAATACGACACGAGAACGGATATGTTACAAAATATGCTCACTTAAGTGATATCCTCGTAAGAAAATCTCAGTCGGTAAAACAAAATGCAGTAATCGCCCGTGTAGGGAACAGCGGCCTTTCATTTGCACCTCACCTTCATTATGAAGTTATTCTGAATGGTGAAGTAATGGATCCTGTTAACTACTTTTTTGGGGATCTTACACCTGAATATTACAGGGAGATGGCGGTAATTGCAATGAGCAGCGGTCAGTCACTCGATTAATACATGGAATAAATTTTACAGCCATGCCATACAAAGAATTTAAAATTGAGAAGCTATACTACACAATAGGTGAAGTAGCAGGGATTCTAAATGAAAGTACCTCATTGGTAAGATTCTGGGCACAGAAATTTCCGGAATTTATTAAACCGGCCAGAAATAAAAAAGGCAACCGTCTTTTTACAGCAGACGATCTTGCCAACTTCAGAATAATTTACTATCTTGTAAAAGAGAGAGGAATGACCTTAGAAGGAGCCGCAAAGAGAATGAAAGACAATAAAAGCGGTGAGGACAGAAGGGTGGATGTCATAACTACTCTTAACAAAATTAAGGAGAAACTTCTTGAAATTTCCGAATCACTTTAGAATGAGAGCGGCAGATATCTTTTCTCTTATTGAGGAGTTTGCACCAGGCGACATTCAGGAGAGCTGGGACAACTCCGGCCTCTCAATTGGTGATCCTGACATGGAGGTGGACTCTGTTTTATTGGCTCTGGATTGTACTCCGGAGGTAATTGACGAAGCGATATCGACCGGCGCCGGAATGGTTATAACCCATCATCCTCTCATTTTTAAAGGTATAAAAAGAATATCAACAGATACGACTCTGGAGAGAATGGTCACAAAGATCATAAAAAATGATCTGATCGTCTACTCTGCTCATACAAATATAGATAAGGTAATATCCGGAGTGAGCGGTATAATGGCCAGAAAGCTCCATCTTGTGAATATTCGGATTCTTCAACAGGACAACTGCGGAGATTATGGGCTTGGAGTGATCGGAAATCTCGAAGCTCCTCTGGGATTTTCTCAGATACTTAAAATTGTCAAGGAGAGTTTCAATCTGGATGTGGTCAAGTGTTCCAAACCTCTTGATATTCCCATACAAAGAGTTGCTCTTTGCGGAGGAAGTGGATCTTCGCTTGCAGAAATGGCAAAGGGGTGCGGGGCACAGCTCTTGATAACCGCAGACGTCTCATATCATAACTTTTTCTGTGAGAACAATTTTATGATAATGGATATAGGCCATTACGAGAGTGAAATTGGTGTTTTGGAATTGATAAAAGATATACTTACAAAAAAAATATCTACATTTGCAGTTCGCATTGCAAAGAAAAATATTAATCCGATACATTACTATTAATAGATAATACAGACACTATGGCTACAGCTAAATCAAAAATCACAATTGAAACCCCTCTGGACGGTGGTACATTTATCTCATTACAAAAGAGTTCCAACGAGGGAGATCTTAGTATGGAGACCAAGCTTCATCTATTGTATAATCTTCAACAAACAGATAGTAAGATAGATAAAATTCACCTTTTGAGAGGAGAACTTCCTTTGGAGGTTCAGGATCTGGAGGATGACATTCTTGGACTACAGACAAGAGTAGAAAATCTACAAACAGAATTGAAAGAGATTGATAAACTGATTGCTCAGAAAAAAATCGATTTTGACAACTCTAAGTCTTTGATTGAGAAATATACATCTCAACAGAACAATGTAAAAAACAACCGTGAATTCGATTCGCTGTCCAAGGAGATTGAATTTCAAGGGTTAGAAGTACAACTGTCTGAGAAGAGAATCAAGGAGAATACTCTGTTACAAGCTGAGAAAAAAAGTGCACTTACTTTAGCACAGGAGGCTTTAAGCGAAAGAGGAATTGATCTGGAAAACAAGAAAAAAGAGCTTGACTCGATAGTTGCAGAGACTGCAAAAGAGGAGGATGAGCTTGTGAAAAAGTCAGAGGAGGTCTCTTCGCAGATTGATGCCAGAATGTTGGCAGCATACAAAAAAGTGAGGACCAACGCAAGGAACGGTCTGGCCGTTGTTACAGTAAGAAGAAATGCCTGTGCAGGTTGCTTCAATAAGATTCCGCCTCAAAGGCAGATGGATATAGCTTCAAGCAAAAAAATCATTGTTTGCGAATATTGTGGCAGAATTCTGGTCAGCGCAGATTTTGAAGGTCAATAGATGCAAGCAAAGCCCTATACAATAAGGGAACTTTTCTTCAAGCATATAGCTCAAACTTCCCCATCACCTCTGGGAATTGAAATTCAGAGGGCCGACGGGGTTTTTTTGTATTCCGGTGATAATAAGAAATATATTGATCTTGTATCTGGAGTCTCTGTTTCAAATATTGGTCACGGTAACAGAGAGGTTATAGATGCTGTTACAAATCAGGTAGAGAAACATATGCACCTGATGGTCTATGGTGAGGTTATACAATCTCCCCAGGTGGAACACGCTACTCTTCTCTGTTCTCAACTACCTGAAAGCCTTCAATCTGTCTATTATGTTAACTCCGGCAGCGAGGCCAACGAAGCTGCTATCAAACTTGCAAAAAGACATACGGGAAGATACGAGATAATCAGTTGTTTCAACAGCTACCACGGAAGCAGCCACGGAACTCTCAGCCTTATGAGTGATGAAGGCTTCAAAAACTCATTCAGACCTCTTTTACCCGGGGTCAGACATATAAGATTCAATAACTTCGAAGATCTCAGTCATATTTCTGAAAAGAGTGCCTGCGTAATTATTGAGCCTGTGCAGGGAGAGGCAGGTGTAATCCTGCCGGTTGACGGATATTTGGAAGCTCTCAGGGAGAGGTGCACTAAAATAGGTGCATTGCTTATTTTTGATGAGATTCAGACAGGATTTGGACGTTGTGGAAAACTTTTTGCGTTCCAAAAGTATGGAGTATTGCCAGATATTATTACCTTAGCAAAAGCGTTGGGAGGGGGTATGCCGCTGGGCGGATTGGTAGCGTCGACAGAGTTAATGAAAGACTGGCAATCTAACCCTGTTCTGGGTCATATTACCACTTTTGGAGGGCATCCTGTCTCGTGTGCAGCAGCACTTGCCTCTCTTAAAGTATTGCTGAGAGAAGATTGGATATCCAGTGTGGAGGAGAGATCAAAACAATTTACGGAATCTTTGGTGAAGCATCCGTTAGTTAAGGAGATAAGAGCCTCTGGATTACTTATAGCGATAGATCTGCATAATCCGGAATATGCACAGAAAGTGGTTCCTATGCTACTTGATGAGGGTGTTATGGGTGATTGGTTCCTGTTCTCTCCGACGGCTTTTAGAATTGCACCGCCACTCTGTATAAGCAAAGATGAGATCGGTTATGCTGTAGAGAGGGTGATAAGAGTATTGGACAAATTGAAAAATAGTGATCTTTAGATTTAGGGTTTATGGCAAAAGTAGTTAACAGACAAAAGGAAAAAACGGAGAAAAACATTGATATTCTCAGTCTTGAGATGGGCAAGAAACCACCTCAGGCTGTTGATATTGAAGAGGCTGTTCTGGGTGCTTTGATGCTTGAACCAAACGCAGCTCCCGATATTGTAGACGTTATTGTCCCTGAGTGTTTTTATAAAGAGAGTAACAGAAAAATTTTTACTGCCATTGTCAGTTTAACCCGTAAGCACGCTCCTGTGGATATCTTCACAATTTCCGAGGAGCTTAAAAATATTGGAGAGCTGGAATCGGTTGGGGGCACGGTCTATCTCAGCCAACTCAGCATGAAAATTGGAGCTGCCGCACATATAGATTACCATTCAAAAATTCTGCTTCAAAAGTATATCCAGAGAGAATTAATAGCCATTTCCTACGAAGTCCAGAGAGATTCGTTCGATGACACTATCTCTGTAGATGATCTGCTGGATACTACCCAGCAAAAGATATTCACACTCTCCGACAGGAATATGAAGAGGGATACACAGCATATTGATTCTGTTATTGATCAGGCTATAGACGACCTACAGTCCACCCAACTAAGAGAGGATGGACTTAGCGGTGTTCCCTCCGGCTATACATCAATTGACAGGGTTACCCTGGGATGGCAACCCTCGGATTTGATTATTATTGCAGCAAGGCCATCTGTCGGTAAAACAGCCTTTGTACTTACCATGGCAAGAAATATGTCTGTGGAACATAATGTTCCTGTAGCCTTTTTTTCGCTGGAGATGTCATCGTTACAGTTGGCTAAGAGGTTGATGATTAGTGAAACAGGTTTGGAAGCAGACAAGATTAAAGGGGGGAAGAAAATGGCAGACTACGAATGGGAACAACTTCATTCTAAGATCAGTCAGTTGGTAAAAGCTCCTCTTTATATTGATGATACGCCATCTCTTTCAATTTATGAATTCAGGTCAAAGGCTAGACGGCTTGTTTCAAACGCAGGTGTTAAAATGATTGTTATCGACTACCTTCAATTGATGACCGGCCCTCCGGAACTTAAAGGGATGCGTGAACAGGAGGTGTCATCAATCTCGAGATCTTTAAAATCGATAGCTAAAGAACTGAATATTCCGATTATTGCCCTGTCGCAATTAAGCAGGGCCGTTGAGACAAGAGGCGGGGCCAAGAGGCCGCAGCTGAGCGACCTGAGGGAATCGGGTGCAATCGAGCAGGATGCCGACATAGTTATGTTTATACACAGACCGGATTACTATGGCCTGACCGACGATAATCCGGAACTTAAAGGAATGACGGACATAATTATAGCCAAACATAGAAATGGTGAAGTAAAAGATGTCCAAATGAGGTTCAGAAGTTCAGAAGTAAAATTTGTGGATGTTACAGACTCGGCTCTCTCCTTAGATCCATTTGCCCGGGACGGCGTGGAGACATTTGCTTCAAAAATGAACGAAACAGAATTTAGCTCTAACTCAGATTTTGAAAGTGAATTTTAATATGCGATCTACCCTTTATACAATAGCCCTTTTACTAATTATTTCTACCGGCTTTTCCCAGGAAAAACCGGGTATTCCGGTAGAAGATATAAAGTATGAAGATCTGGTTTTTGCTCATGGAGAGACTCTCAGATACGTTGTCAATTATACATGGGGTGCTGTAAGTACAGATGTTGGAGAGGCGAAAATGTCTCTCGAATATTTTACTAACTCCGGCGATCCGTTTTTTCACGTCAAAGCCACAGGCAGAACATTCAAATTTTATGATGTTTTCTTCAAGGTGAGAGATCTGTATGAATCGAAATTTTATGCCAGGAATCTAAGGCCGTTTTACTTTCACAGAGATATATCCGAGGGAAAATACAGAATGAAAAATATATTTTCATTTCTTCCCAATTATCAGATAAAGGTATGGTACCAAAGAAAGAATAAAACTCCCCACGATACCATCCTCAATGGCGGAGTTTCTACTTTTGACCTGCTTACGCTAATCTATTTCACAAGGAACAAAGATTTTTCCGAAGATGAGATTGGTAAGGAACAACCGTTCTCTTTCGTAATAGATGGGGAGATGTATGATCTGTATTACAGGTACCTGGGAAAAGAGACTAAAAAAATCCCAAAGCTGGGTACCTTCAGAACAATTAAATTTGCCGCAAGAGTAGTTGCCGGAGAGGTTTTTACGGGAAAGGAGGAGCTTATTTTTTGGGTTACAGACGATAATAACAAAATACCGCTTATAATTGAATCACCCATAATCGTAGGAAAAGTTTCTGGCAGACTGACAAATTTTACCAATATTAAATATCCGTTTACCAGTAAAATCAAGTAGATGAAAAGTAATGACAGAATCGAACACGAAGGTATCATTATAGATATTGACATGGAATATATAAGCGTTGAGATATTAAGCAAATCTGCCTGCTCTTCTTGTCAGGCAAAATCCATGTGTTCCCTGAGTGATATGAAAACTAAAGTTATTCAGGTGGAAAACAGGGGATTTGACCTCTTTGAAACCGGAGAAAGGGTAAATGTAATTATGAAAAAAAGCCTCGGTTTTAAGGCACTGTGGATATCCTTTCTTATTCCTCTGGTTGTTTTATTGGTTTTATTAGTTACTCTATCTGCCTTGAGTGTCGGAGAGTTATCAATCGGACTGGTGATTCTGGCATCTCTTGCCCTCTACTATTTTATAGTTTACCTCCTGAGAAACAAGATTAAAAAGGATTTCATTTTTACTGTCGGAAAACTAAACAGATAATGGATACTGTTATTTTCACAATTGTAAGTTTAACTGTTTTAGGGTTTCTGCTCTCACTTATTCTTTATTTTGTGGCACAAAAATTCAAAATAGTTGAGGACCCCAGGATAGATGATGTGGAAGCGATTATGCCTGGAGTCAATTGCGGAGGTTGCGGCTATGCAGGATGCAGGGCTTTTGCAGAAGGGTGTGTTAAGGCAGAAAACCTGGATGCTATGTTTTGTCCGGTAGGAGGGAATGAAACAATGCAAAAAGTTGCAGGTTATCTTGGAATTAGGGTAGAAGAAAAAGCGCCACGGGTAGCTGTTGTCAGATGCAACGGCACTTGCGATAACAGACCCAAAACAAACGATTATGACGGATACTCTTCCTGCGCGGTTATGGCTTCGCTCTATGCGGGGGATACAGATTGCAGATACGGATGCCTCGGACAGGGAGATTGTGAACTCTCCTGTAAGTTTGATGCTATAAAAATGAATCCTGTAACAGGTTTGCCTGAAGTAGATGCACAAAAATGTACTGCATGCGGGGCTTGTGTAAAGTCTTGCCCCAGAGTGATAATAGAGCTTAGAAACAAAGGAATAAAAAACAGAAGAATCTATGTCTCTTGCATAAACAAAGATAAGGGAGGGGTTGCAAAAAAGGCTTGTGCCGTTGCCTGTACCGGTTGTACAAAATGCCAGAAGGTCTGTGCATTCGATGCTATTACAATTACAAGCAACTTAGCGTATATTGACTATAACAAATGCAGATTGTGCCGTAAATGTGTTACGGAGTGTCCGACACAGGCAATATGGGAGGTTAATTATGATTAAGACATTTTCTATCGGAGGAATACACCCTCAGGATTACAAAATATCTGCTGAAGCCAGCATAGAGAACTTTCCTCTGGCAGAGACTGCGTATATTTCAATGTCGCAACACCTTGGTGCTCCGGCAGAGCCTGTGGTTGCCAAAGGTGATTATGTTAAAGTAGGGCAACTGATAGCAAAGGCGAACGGTTTCATCTCTGCGAACATTCACACCTCTGTTTCCGGTAAAGTTATTTCAATAGAGCAATTGCAAGATCTTGCAGGAAACATATCTCAACATATCGTAATAAGGAGAGAGGGTGATGATTGGATGGAGAACATTGACAAGAGTGAAGATGTTATAAGGACGATAAAATTTTCAGGAGAGGAGATAATTGCGAAAATTGCAGAAAATGGTATAGTGGGATTAGGCGGAGCTGCTTTTCCAACACATATAAAACTCTCGCCGGTGCCAAATAAAAAGGCCGGCTGTCTTATAATAAACGGTTCTGAATGTGAGCCTTACTTAACTTCCGATTATCGCGTGATGATTGAAAGCCCCGAACAGATACTCATAGGTACAAAGATAATGATGAAGGCTCTAAATGTACAGAGTGCATTCTTTGGGGTTGAAGAGAATAAACCCAAAGCTATCGGAATTTTAAAGGAGATTGCAGCTAAAAGTTATCCCTACATAAAGATTGTTACTTTAAAAAAGAGATATCCTCAGGGTGGAGAAAAGCAGTTGATAGATGCAATTACCGGTCGCAGGGTTCCCTCAATGGGCCTGCCTGTAGACACAGGAGTCGTTGTTCAGAATGTGGGTACAGCACTTGCAGTTTACGAGGCCATTCAGAAGAACAAACCTCTTTTTGAGGGAGTTGTTACCATCACAGGCGAATGTATTACAGAACAGCGCAACTTCAGGCTCAGAGTGGGGACAACATATGAAACAATAATATCTGCCATAGGAGGTTTTCCCAAGGATGCGGTAAAACTGATAAGCGGGGGTCCTATGATGGGAAAAGCTGTTTCCAGGATGGATGCAGCATCAGTTAAGAGTACCTCTGCTCTCCTTTTGCTTACAGAAAATCAGACAAAACGAGGGGAGGAGGGTAGCTGCATACGATGTGCAAAATGTGTAAATTCCTGTCCTATGGGGTTGGAACCCTATCTTTTGAACAAGCTGTCTATGGCCGGAAGAGTCGAAGATCTGGAGAAACATATGGTTCACGATTGCATTGAGTGCGGTTGTTGTTCCTATACCTGTCCATCAAACATTCCGCTTCTTGATGCCATAAGACTCTCTAAGTATCAGGTTCTTAAAATAATCAGAAGCAGACCATGAGAAAATTACTTGTATCACCGGCTCCGCACATACACGGGAGAGAGAGCACTAAAGGACTTATGCGGGATGTAATAATCGCATTGGCTCCTTCTCTTCTGGTTTCCATCTACTTTTTCGGTTTTTCGGCAATTAAGCTGATTCTTGTGGGAGTTGTCTCATGTGTTTTAGTTGAGTATGTAATTCAAAAGTATATAGTCAAAACCAAAGTTACCGTCAGCGATTGCTCTGCTGTCGTAACAGGACTTCTGTTAGCTCTTAACCTTCCACCAAGCGCACCTTGGTGGATAGTTTTCATTGGTTCCGTAGTAGCAATTGGAATAGCAAAAATGACATTCGGAGGACTCGGACAAAACATATTTAACCCAGCTTTGGTTGGACGTGTCTTTCTGTTGGTCTCATTTCCTGTTATAATGACAGACTGGACAATTCCGGTTTCCTGGTTCAGAGGTGGCATAGACGCCTCTTCAGGAGCAACTGCACTATCGATTGTAAAAGAGGGGCTGGCACAGGGCCTCACAATGGATCAGATTTTTGAGGCAAACAACTTCTCTTATTCCAGGATGCTTTTCAGCAAGATAGGCGGCTCTGTGGGAGAAGTATCCGCTTTAGCTCTTCTGGCAGGGATGGCCTACCTTTTAATACGAAGGGTAATAAAGCCACACATTCCGTTTTCGATTATCGGTACGGTTTTTCTCTTTACCGGTATTTTCTGGTTGATAGATCCTCAGCAGTATGCAGATCCTCTTTTCAGCATACTTACAGGAGGTATTCTTTTGGGATCGATATTTATGGCTACCGACTATGTTACCTCTCCGATGAGCAAGCCGGGAATGATACTGTACGGTGTCGGGATCGGTGTAATAACAGTTCTGATAAGGTACTTCGGATCTTATCCGGAAGGTATCTCTTTTGCCATACTGATTATGAATGCTTGCGTGCCGCTTATTAATAAATATATGCATCCACGGCGTTTTTGGAAGGAGGTGAAAAATGGCTAAAGAGTCGTCACTGAAAAATATGGTATCCACACTCACCATTGTGTGCCTTATCTCATCGGCACTTATGGGAGGCGCCTATATTCTCACCAAAAAGCCGATTGAAGCAGCGAATATTGCAAAGATCAACTCTTCTATAGCCAGAGTTGTACCAACATTTGATAATGACCCCTCTTCGGATGTATTTACCAAAGAGTTGAATGGGAAAAGCTATAAGGTCTACCCGGCAAAGAGTGGCGGAAAAATTGTGGGATATGCAATAGAATCACCAACTGCCAACGGATTCGGTGGAAGAATCGTATTGATGGTAGGGTTCAGTTCGGACGGTACTATCTTTAACACATCTGTACTTTCACATTCGGAGACCCCGGGTTTGGGCGACAAGATGGTTGAGGGAAAGAGCAATTTCAGCGTTCAGTTCAAAGGGAAAAACCCGGCAGATTTTAAACTCTCCGTCAGAAAGGATGGTGGAGATGTAGATGCTATCACAGCCTCCACAATTACTTCAAGAGCATTTTGTGAAGCTGTTGAAACAGCCTGGAAGGTATACCAACTATGTGCAGAAGCTCAGACTAATAATGAGAATAGCAATGAATAAATTAAATTTGATAACAAAAGGGATAATAAAGGAAAATCCGACATTTGTCCTTGTTTTGGGTATGTGTCCCACTTTGGGAACCACAACATCTGCCTTTAACGGATTCGGCATGGGTTTGGCTACCACGTTTGTTTTGACGCTTTCCAACGTCTTGATCTCACTTGTAGCAAAACAGGTTCCGGATAAGGTGAGGATTCCTGTTTATATAGTTCTTATTGCGGCTGTTGTTACTGTTTTGCAGCTTCTTATGCAGGCTTACACCCCCGGGTTGTACGAGACTCTGGGAATATTCATACCGCTTATAGTGGTCAACTGTATTGTATTGGGCAGAGCAGAGGCATATGCATCAAAAAACAGTGTTATAGACTCAACGATGGATGGTATCGGTATCGGTCTGGGTTTTACATTGTCATTGACAGTGGTGGGAGCTATCAGAGAGTTGCTGGGAAGTGCCTCGGTTTTCGGAATCAAGCTTTTTGATGCAGATGGTATGTTGGTTTTTATTCTGGCACCCGGTGCATTTATTGTACTTGGCTACCTGATGGTTCTGTTTAACAAATTTAAATCCAGAATTTCCTAAAGAACAGATAACATGGAATATATATTAATTATTATTTCGGCAGTATTTGTGAACAATATTTTATTGGCACAATTCCTTGGCACCTGTCCTTTTTTAGGAGTGTCAAACAAAGTCAGTACTTCAGCAGGCATGTCGGGTGCTGTGGTATTTGTTATAACTTTGGCAACACTTTTTACATATTTATTGCAATATTACGTGCTGGTTCCACTCGGGATCGAGTTTATGCAGACAGTTGCGTTTATATTAGTTATTGCGGCTTTGGTACAGATGGTGGAGATTATCCTTAAGAAGATAAGCCCCTCACTGTATCAGGCCTTAGGAATATTTCTTCCTTTAATCACAACAAACTGTGCCGTTCTCGGAGTAGCTATATTGGTTGTATCTAAGGAGTTCTCCTTCGGAGGAGATCCTCATATGCTAAATATGGCTCAGTCCGTTGTTTATGCAGCAGCCAGTGCTCTTGGATTTGGTGTGGCAATGGTCCTGTTTGCCGGCATCAGGGAGCAATTGGATTTATCCAATGTACCTGAAGCATTTAAGGGAACACCTATTGCTCTTATTACTGCAGGTATATTGGCACTTTCATTTATGGGCTTTGCCGGCTTGGTATAACACTTGCCGGCCAAATTATTTATTATGATAAAAAACTTATTGGAGATTGAACAGACTCTTCGTGAAGGGGATGTAGAAAAGGCTCACAGCGAATTGTTGAAGTTGCTTGAAAAAGAGCCTGAAAACGATTCAGCCTGGTATCTGCTCGGTGGAATTTTAAGAAGGCAAGAATTGTGGGGCGAAGCAATCAACGCACTGAACAAAGCTAAATTCCTCAACCCTTCAGGCCCCGCTGCTTATGCCATCGAATCTATATACGAGATTATAAGATTTCAGAATACAGATTTAATGAACCCTTGACCAAAGAGGATTGATTTCGTTGCCAGACCCTCTACCTCGTCCATGTTATGGGTGACGTGGATAATTGTCTGACCTGAGTTTTTCAACGCTTTCAGAGTCTCCTTTGCCCCATCTCTGAGCTCTTCATCTAGTGCAGAGAGGGGTTCATCAAGAAGTAAAATTCTTGGTTGGTAAGCTATTGCCCTTGCAAGAGCCACCCTTTGCCGCTCCCCGCCTGAAAGCCCTCCTATATCTCGTTTCAATAACTTTTCCACAAAGAAGTATTCGGCAAGCACTTTTACTCTCTTTTGAATCTCTACCTTGTCTTTCTTAAGAATCTTCAAGGGGAATGCGATGTTGTCAAAAACAGAAAGATGTGGGAAGAGAGCGTAATCCTGGAAAAGCAGACCAACGGGTCTGGATTTTGGAGAGAAGTATGTGTAATCCACAGAATCAATCAATATTCGTCCCCTTTTGGGAATCCGCAGTCCGGCAATCAGCTCCATCAACATAGATTTACCCGAACCGGACGGACCGGAAACAGTCAGATAGCCACCCTCTTCAAGTTCAAATGAAAGCGGTCCCAGGTTAAAATCCCCTGTTGAGTACTCCAGTGAATCTATGTTTAGCATCATTTTTTCTGATATATTCTCAAAAAAATAAAAATAATGAGAGTCACGGCAACAAATATGGCAGCGACCGGTCTTGCATAATCAAGCCCAAAGGAGTTAAACCTGTCGAATATCAAAACTGGTGTGGTCATTGGATGATATGCCACGATTACTACAGCCCCAAACTCGCTCATGCCCCGGGCGAACATAAGAACCAATCCGGAGATTACGGACCTTTTTGCCAACGGCAAGCTTATTTGAGAAAACACCTTGTATCTGGATGCGCCAAGAGTCTCGGCAGCCTGTTCAAGCCTTACCGGCACTGCAGAAAAACCATCTCTGGCGGAGTTTATCAAAAAAGGAATGCTTACAAAAGCCATTGCCATGCCTATGGCAGATGAGGAACCAACTAAGTTAAGCCCCAGAGATGATGCAAAAGAGCCCAGAAGGGAGTCCCTTGAAATGAACCCGAGAAGAGCGATGCCTGCTGCAGAATGGGGAATGACTATCGGAAGATCGATTATAGCCTCAATCAACCCCTTGAGCGGGAAGCTTTTTCTTGCAAGAATGTAGGCAAGAGGAAGCGCGAAAAAAGCAGCGACCAATGTTACCAGAGCTGAAATGAAAAGGGTACGGTATATACTTTCTCCAACCTGTTTGTCATTTAATGTGGAAAAAAATTCGGGAGCCTTAAGCGAGAGAAACATACCCAGCAACGGAGCTATAATGAAAACAAGAATAACTCCCCCCAGAAGGGCAAAGATTATATAGGTAAGGTTAAAGTCCCGGTTAAATCTCATGAACCAAAGATAGACAATTTTTATATCTTTGTTTTCTCATGAAGTCGGACACACTCTCGGACTGCGCCATAATTTCGCGGGATCTGCCGTTTATACTGTGAATAGGTCAATACGACTATTGGTCTATAGAGTGGGGATACAGAAGATTCCCAAAAATCAATCAAAGGAACTGGTTTGGTACAGAATCAATGATTGTCTATCCCTATCTTCATATAGACCAGATGCTCCAGAAGAGGGGTAATCTCACACATATATTCCGTAACGGCCTTTTTGCTGCCCGGCAGGGTGAATATAAGACTCTCTTTTGCAAGACCTGCGATACTCCTGCTTACCAGTGCGTTGGGTTTCTCTGCACCATATTTAAACCGTATAAAATCCATTATTCCGGGAATCTCCTTGTCGAAAAACGGTTTCACAACTTCCGGAGTATAATCTTCCGGTCCGATTCCGGTTCCACCGGTTGTGAAGATCATATCTTTTCCGGCCCCAACCATCTCAGTTAAAATTGAGGTCAACTTCTCCTTATCATCCGGGATGAGGTGGTAATCAAATTCAACTCTCCACCCGGCTTTTTTGCAAAAGGCCTCCATACCCGACATTATCTGAGGTCCGCTTAAATCCGGGTAAACTCCCATCGCAGCACGGTTGCTAAGAGTAATAATTCCAATTTTATAGATTTTTGGGACATACTCAAGAATATCTCCGGCCTTCACACTCCCCGGTTTAATAACTTTTGTGAAAATCCCCTCATTAGGCATTATGCACTTCCCTACTTCTCGGAGTATTGAGCAACCGTCGGCATGGCACTTTTTCCCAATCTGTGTCACCATAAGTTCTATATTCTTACCGACCAGCCTGTCTCCTGGTTTAGCATCGTTGAGCTTGATCCCTTTTGTGGTAAGATTTTCTGCAAAATCTCCATAATTGAAATTTCTGCCAGCTATTTCCGAGAAAGAGAGGATGCTTTCAATCCCCAAAAGGCTGACTTGCCTGTGCCACTTTCCTGCATGTGCATCACCGGCAATACCTTCTGTCGTCAGTTCTGCCGAACCTACGGTCTTTTTTGACGTTCCTTTCTCCTTAGAGATGTTCACAGAAACAATTTCCAAAGATTCCATAATTTTATGTTCAAATGGTTTTACAAGGTTTCTTACTTTTCCCTATAAGCTCTGTATTGTCAATAACCATATACTTATCTACAGCTTTGCACATATCGTATACAGTAAGCAAGGCAACGCTCACGGCTGTCAGGGCCTCCATCTCGACTCCTGTTTTGCCGGTACAGCGGACCATGCTCTCTGCATAAACTCCATCTTTGTCCAGACTGAGCTCCACATCTATTTTTGTAATCAATAACGTATGACAGAGAGGAATAAGTTCCGGACATTTTTTGGCAGCCATAATACCGGCTACCTGGGCGCAAGAGAGAACAGAACCCTTTTTGAGATTATTTTTCCTGATAAGATCTATTGTTTCCTTGCCCAGCCTGATATGGCCTTTTGCCCTGGCAACCCTTTCGGAGGAGACCTTGTCTCCGACATCTACCATATTAACCCTGCCATCCTCTTTTGTATGGCTAAATTTGCTGTTTTCCATTTTAACCTCCTATATTGTAAAAGCATCCTGAGGTATTGTGATCACCTCTTACTGGCTTGTTCTGCAATGCAAGTTCGATCGCTCTCTCTGCGCCAAGCTCTCTTATATTAAATTCAATATTGTTGAAAAGACACGGTTTGAGCATACCTGTTGAGTTAAGTCTCAACCTGTTACAATTTATGCAATTACCCCCTTCTCCTCCGTCTACTCTTGAAAACTTACCGTTTTTTAGATTCATTAAAGGGATATATCTGACTACTAAACCCTCTCTTGCGGCAAAACGGGCCACACCTTCGGCATCACTTTCATTGCGGTTGTGTTCTACTACACAATTAATCTTAACAGGCCATAAACCGGCTTTTTTTGCAGCTGTGATACCCTCGAACACTCTTTCTATGCTGCCGCCCCGGGTTATATAAGCATATTTTTCAGGGTCTGTAGTGTCCAGGCTGATATTTATCCTTTTTAAACCGGCGTGAAATAAATCGTGAGCAAATTCAGACAGGAGTACTCCATTGGTGGTCATTGAAAAATCCTTTATCCCCTCTATGGGTGCAAGTCCCTCTACCAGAGTAATAATACCTCTCCTTACCAACGGCTCGCCTCCGGTTATCCTTACCTTATCGATACCTTTAGCAACAGCAATTCGTGTAAAATCTTCTATCTCTTTGTAAGTCAAAATCAAGGAGCGGTCCACCAAGTGCACCCCCTCCTCAGGCATACAGTATCTGCACCTAAGGTTGCATCTGTCTGTAACGGATATCCTCAGATAGTTGATATTCCTGCCGATACTA